>JBEIGR010000052.1:0-15489 GCA_040381795.1 Verrucomicrobiaceae bacterium
GCGTGCACTGGCCGCAGCTCTCGTGGGCGTAGAAGTTGTTCAGGTTGTTGATGACCCAGCTCATGCTGCGGCTGTCGTCCATGATGATGACGCCGCCGGAGCCGGCCATGGTGCCGCAGGCGGCCATGGTGTCGAAGTCCATCGGGATGTCCATGATGGTGAGTTCGCGGCCATCCTTCATTTTGAAGGTTTCATCGGCACGCAGGACCTTGGCGGAGGAGCCGCCAGGGATGATGGCCTTGAGCTTGCGGCCGGGTTTGAGGCCGCCGCAGAGCGTGTCGATGACCTCGCCCATGGTGACCTTGCCGACTTCGACCTCGTAGTAGCCGGGCTTTTGCACGTCGCCGGAGACGCAGAGGATGCGGGTGCCGGTGTTGTTCGGGGTGCCGAGCTTGGCGTATTCCGCGCCGCCCATCTGCAGGATGTGTTTCACATGGCAGAGGGACTCGACATTGTTCACGATCGTCGGGCTCATGTAGAGGCCGAGCGCGGCGGGGAAATACGGCGGCTTGATGCGCGGGTAGGGGCGCTTGCCTTCGAGGGACTCGATGAGGCCGGTCTCCTCGCCGCAGATGTAGGCTCCGGCGCCGCGGTGGACGTAGATTTCGCAGTCAAAGCCGCTGCCCTGGATGTTTTTGCCAAGGAAACCTTTCTCGTGGGCCTCCGCGATGGCTTTTTCGACGATGATGGCGGCCTGGGGGAATTCCTCGCGGATGTAGATGTAGGCGAGCTTGGCACCGACAGCGAAGCACGAGATCGTCATGCCCTCGATGAGCTGATGCGGGTCTTGATGCAGGATGTAGCGATCTTTGAAGGTGCCGGGCTCGGATTCATCGGCGTTGCAGATGAGATAGACGGGCTTGGTATTCGTGGGCGGGATGAAGCCCCACTTCACGCCGGTGGGGAAACCCGCACCGCCACGGCCACGGAGGCCGCTGGCCTTCACTTCGTTGGTTATGGCGCTGCGCTCCATCTTGAGGGCCTTTTTGAGCATCTCATAACCACCGTCGGCGATGGCGCAGTCGATGGAGGTATTCCAGCCGAAGCGATCGACGTTTTTGAAGATCAGGCGGTGTTCGCGTGGATGAGGCTCTTTTCCGGGGAGATACGAAATGGTGGACATGAGGGCGGGGCGAGTATGAAAACGTGAGGCGATGGGGCAAGAGGATTGTTCCCCGTTTACGCGGCAAATTCACGCGGCGGATGCGGGTTTGCATTGTCCGCCAAGCTGGCCGATAGGAGCCGCCCTATTCCTCCCGCCCTGATTGTGACCACCCCACGCCGCCCCGACCACGCCCCGAAAAAACCCTCCCTGTTCAGCCGATTGAAGTCGGGCCTGAAGAAGGTGCTGCGAATGAAGCAACCCATCGTGAAGGATCTGGCCAAGGAAGCGCATGTGCAGCACCCCGACCATCCGGCGACGATTCATGCTCACAAGCGCCCTGCGCATGAAACGCCCAAGGAAGGTCATCGCGAAGGCGGCAAGCCGCGTGGCGACCGTCCACCACGTGACCGGGGTCCGCGTGGCGACCGCCCTGAGCGGGGCCCCAGAAGTGATCGCCCCGAACGCGGTCCGCGTGGTGACAGGCCTGAGCGTGGTCGTGCCCCTCGTGAAGCCAAGCCCGAGCGTGAAAACCACGCTCCCGTGCCGCCGCCCGCCCCGCCGCCCGTGCCGGAAGGTCCCTACCCTCCCAACTGGGAAGTGCTCGGTCTTTCCCCTGCCGTCCTCGCGGCGGTGCGTGAAACGGGTTACGACAAGCCGACCACCATCCAAGAGAAGTCCATACCGATCATTTTGACCGGCAAAGATCTCGTCGGAGCCTCCCAAACCGGCACGGGCAAGACGGCGGCCTTCGCTTTGCCCGCGCTGCATCGCCTGGGAGCGCCGGGAACCTTCCGCTGCCTCGTGCTGGAGCCGGTGCGTGAGCTGGCGGCGCAGGTCGTGGAGCAGTTTGAGAAATACGGCAAGCACACGGGACTGCGTGTCCTTCTGGTCCACGGTGGCGTGGGCTATGAAAAGCAGCGCAAAGGCCTGCAAGAGGGCGTGGACGTCGTCGTTGCCACCCCGGGGCGCTTGCTCGATTTCATGCAGGAAGGCATCGCCGACCTACGCGGCGTGGAAATCCTCATCCTCGATGAGGTGGACCGCATGCTCGATATGGGCTTCCTCCCCGACGTGCGCCGCATCGTCGAAAAAACGCCCGCCACACGCCAGACGCTGTTTTTCAGCGCCACCATGCCACCGCAGATCAAGAGCCTGGCGGACTTTGCGCTGAAGGAACCCGAAAGCGTCGAAGTGGGTATCCGCTTCTCCGCCGCAGAGACCGTTAGCCATTACATGTATCCGGTGGCCGGCGATCAGCGCCAAGAACTGCTGCTCGCCATTTTGAAGCACACGCATTTCGAGAGCATGATGATCTTCACCCGCACGAAAGCGCAGGCGGATCAGCTTTACTCCGCCATCGAGCGGACCGGCGAATACAAAGCCGCCGTGATGCACAGCGACATCGGCCAGAAGGATCGCGAAAAGGCGCTGAAAGGCTTCCGCGATGGCGAATTCGAAATCATCGTGGCCACAGACCTCGCCGCACGCGGCCTGGACATCAGCGGCGTGACGCACGTCATCAATTACATGGTCCCCGAGCATAGCGAGGACTATGTGCATCGCATCGGCCGCACCGGCCGTGCGCAGAAGGAGGGCGATGCCTTCACGCTCTTCGCCGCCGATGAAATCATGAACGTGGCCTCCATCGAGCGCCTCATCAGCCAGAAGATTCCCCGCCGGAAGCTGGAAGGTTTCAGCTACACATACACCACGGTGCTCGAAGAAGAGGACAAGGCTCGCGGCATCATGACTGGGCGGAAGAAGAAAAAGCGGCGGTAAGAGGATTCGTTCCGGGTTTCAGGGTTCTCTCACACTCGTTTTTGCCGAAGAGGGGTAAAGAGGATAGCGCCGCAAAGGGTTCCTTCTGTTTCATCTCTGCATCCACTGCTCCTCTGCCCCTTTGCGGCAAATTCTTTGACAGGTGCAGCGTGGTAGGTGTGAAAAAATGCGCCGTTAGTTACCGACGGAAACGGCGCCGAGAGCGGGCACCATGATCTCATCGCCCGCGTTCAGCTTGGTCGTGGACTGGAGGTGATTCATCTCGCGGATGCGAGCTGGCGTGGTGCTGAACTGGCTGGCGATGCTTTCAATGTTGTCGGTGTTATCGACCCGGTATGCGAGCACGCCACGGTGGGTGTTGGCTGGTGGTGGAGTGGACTTTTTCGTCTCGGCGATCGTGTTCGAAGGCAGAGCCACACTCGGAGGCGGTGGCATCCCATCTGGCAGGCCCACGCCGGGGATCGGGACTGTGTCGCTGGAAGCTTGGGCGGAAGGTTTGGTAACGGGTTTGGGCTTCGAGGAGGCCACGGAGCGGTTGGATGAGACGGCTTTTCCACCGGGCAAAACGAGGCGCTGGCCGACGACGAGCTTGTTGGCGTCCTTAATGCCGTTGAGCGAGGCGAGATTCGCGGTGCTGGTGCCGTGCCGGATGGCGATGGCCTTGAGGCTATCTCCCGGCTTCACAGTGTAGCTGCCGCTGCTGGAAGAACGGCTCGCGGTGAGGGCCGGGCTGGCGGTGACGCGGGTCCCCCCCCCTGGAATGATGATGCGGGAACCAGGAATAAGGCCACCGCCGAAATCGACTCGCGGATTGGCTTCCATGAGGGACTGGCGGCTCACCCCATACTTTTTGGCGATGCCACTGGAGCTATCTCCAGGCCGCACATCGTGGTAATAGGGCTTGTAAGTCGTCTGCGTGGTGCTGCTGCTGGAACTACCATGAGGGCCAGGAATGAGAAGCTGCTGGCCGAGGATAACGGTGTCACTCTTCAGCCGGTTGAGCTGAATGATCTCGCCGGGGCTACAGCGGTGGCGACTGGCGATGGCCCAGAGGCTATCGCCGGGTTTTACCGTATAGGTTGTATGCGAGCGAAGGCTAGCGGAGGCCGTGTCTGTGCTAGCGAGGCGGGGGGAGCCGCCCCGGATGCCAGCGACATCCATTTCAAGACGGCGCAGGCGAGTGTCATGATCCTGCACCGTGGAATTCAGCCTAGCCATTTGGATGGAAGAATCCGTCGGCAGCGGCCCATAGGCTGGCGGAGATGGCTGACGGCGCGGTGCCGTGGTGCTGGGCTTTGGGGCCGCCGTTCTGGGCGGAGCCCCTGCGTAGGTGTTATAGCCGGGAGGCGGCGGCTGCATGTAAGTGTAGCCAGTGGGCAAGGAAGACGCCGGTTGAGCAACAGCGGAGAGGCAAAGGCCCAGGCTCAGGGCGCAGCCGATTGGGAGAAAGTGCGGCAGAGGCTTCATAATATGAGGATTTTAGTTTTTCATGTTGTTAAATCAATAAATTATTTTAGACATCCTAACAAATTTTTGAAATTCCCGCGTCCAGTCCTACTTCTTTGCCAGACCATCGCCTCACTTTCGGCGCTAGGCGGAGCCATGGCCTCCCTCGTATGGTTGGGGCATCATGTGGCGACACTCGAAAAGCCGCGAATCGGCCCCTGGGACGCCGAAACGCAAAAAATCCCTGTTGTTCTCGTCGATGCCGGTCACGGCGGCCATGACGGCGGGGCGGTATCAAATGGCGGCATCGAAAAGCACCTCACGCTGGCCATTGCCAAGCAACTCCGGGACGAATTGATCTCCGCCGGCCTCCGCGTGGTGATGACGCGGGAGACGGATACCTTCCTCCCCCTCGAAGAACGGGCGGCGCTGACGAAAAAGCACGGCGCGGAAGCCTTTGTGAGCGTTCACATCAACACGGACGGCTCCGGTTCCTCCGCCACCGGCATCGAGACCTACTTCGCCGGCAAGCCCTCTCTCTCCACCCTGCGCAAAACGGGGCAAAAGGGCGAAAACACCAGCGCCAGCGAAAAGCTAGCCGCCACCGTGCAGCGCTGCGTGTGCCAGGAAACGCGTGCGGACAACCGAGGCATCAAAGAGCGTGACTATGTGGTCATCGAAGAGGCCGCCTCCCCTGCCGTGCTCGTCGAATGTGGTTTCCTCACCAACCCCGAAGAAGCCACGCGCCTGAAAGACGAGAAGCATCAGGAAAAGATCGCCCGCGGTATCGCCGCAGGCGTGAAACTCTTCCTTCAGGCCAAGCCCGCCGTGGCGGCCGTGCTGGCGGAAAAGTGAACGCCTTGAATGCACAAGGCGCAGGCTGCCGCGGAGCCGCGAAGCGAACCCCGAACCAGGAACATCGGCGGGAATGCTATCCCGCCCTCCCTCATCTCTTCGAACGCCTCACGGCAGCCATTCGTAGCGGATGCTCAGCGGGCCTTTTTTGGCTTCGACGACGAGATTTGCACCTGCCAGCCGTGCGCCAGCACAGCTCACCCGAAGATTCGTGCCGCCTTCCTCGACGAGGAAAGCCTCCCCTTGAGCCGTGACCTTGCCGGTGGCGAGGCGATACCAGGCATTCGCAGGCACCTTGCCGCTGATCTGCACGCGGCGCAGCAAGGCAAGAGCACCCTCCCCGGCGCTGGCGAAGCTCGCGGTGACCTCCGCTTCATTCCAAAGGTAGCGGAAGCTGGGGCTGCGCTTCGCATCAAGCGAATAGCCCTTCCATTGAAAGCCCTCATAGCGCTTCAGCTTGTCCCAAACCGGCCACGCCGAGGCTGGATCAGCCGTGATGTGAAGCGCAGGCGTGACCTCGCCGGTGGGGCGGCAGGCCCCATAACCCAGCGGCGGCTGGTGACCACCTCCACGAGAGTTCCAGTGGCGACCCGCGTCGATGAAAGCCCCGCGCCAAAGCACCGCCAGATTCATGCTTTCCGCGCTCCAGGCGATGTTCACGCCGCCGGGATAACCCACGCCGATGGCGCGGTTGCCGGCCCCTTGAATGAAATTGCGGTAAATGACGGGCTCATCCTTCACCACGAGCGGGATGGGATCGAATTCCTTCTCCTTTTTGGCCCCGCCTTTCCAGTTCGGATGCAGCCACTTCGAGAGCGGCGTGATCTGCGTGGCAGCGGATTTGTAGGCGGCGTAGAGTTCGATGTTTCCGGCGGCTTGGAAGTATTCGAGACGAAACTCGTGCGTCCCTTTTTCCAGCACGATCGAGCCTTCCTTGATGCTGCTGGCGGGATGTATGCCATCGCTCTCGACGACCATTTTCCCATCGATGAGGATGCGAGCACCGTCATCGCTCGCCAGATAAAACCGGTGCGGGCTTTTCTTCACCGCATTCAGCTTCCCCGTGAACACCACCCCGAACTCGTTTTTGTAATCGTCCAGCTTCACGCCAATCAAATTGTCCTCCACCTTGCCGGAGCGATGCGGCGTGAGCTTCGAGAAATCAGGGAGTTGCTTCCAACTGCCCAGATAAAGGGCGAATTGCAGGTCTTTGAGGCCTTCGGCGGGTGCCGCCACCTTCAGCTCACCGCGCATCGTCATCGCATGGCCGGGGAAGGTGCAAACGTAAGGGTAGGCACCCGGCTTTTCCGGTGCCGTGAAGCTCAGTTCCTGCTTCTCGTGCGGATTGAGCATCTTCGAGTGTGCCCAGATGCGCGGATCATCCGGCAGCCAGTTCCGCTTCAGCGCCTCATCCGGCTTTTCCATCTGCTTCAGCGCCATCGCCGCCGTGTCCGTGCCGGGCTGGCAAAAGACGAGGTTGTGCGGCAGGTCATCGCCATTCTCGAAAACGATCTTCACGGTTTGGGATGGAGCCGCGAGCAGTTCGCTCGTGTCATACTTCATCTGCGCCGTCATCGTTTTGATCTTAAAAACGGCGGTCTCGGCGGCGGAGGAGGAAAGAACGGCGAGGAGGCTGAAAAGGAAGGGGCGAATCATCGGGGGCGTGACCAAACGAGCCATGCGGAGGGAATTTTGCGTGTTTCCGTTTCTCCGCTTGGCAGTTGGCCGCGTGGAAATACCTTCGCCCATGAGCGCACGCACCTGGTTTCTCCTCAAAGCCTCCGACAAAGAGGTCTTCGGCCCCACTGATCTCGCCACCCTGAAGAGCTGGGCCTCCGAAGCCAAGATCTCCCCTCTCGATAAAATTTCGTCCGACAACCGCCAGAGCTGGAATCGGGCACCCATCATCGCCGATCTGCAAATGGACCTCCTCGTCCAGATGCCGGACAACTATCTCTACGGCCCCACCAACGTCGCCACCATCCAGGAATTCCTCGCCACCGGCGAGATCGATGAAAACGTCTCCATCATCAACTGCCTCGACAACACCGAATCCCGCCTCGGCGACCTCGGCTGGTTCAGCGCCAGCCCTCATCAGAGCCGCAGTGCCTCCACCACCTTTCAGGGCACGGGTTATGATCGCTCCCCCATCACCGATGATGCCTCCCAGCGCCGTATCGCCGCCCTGGAGCGGCAGACGATGGAGCTTCAGCGTGCCGTCGATGAATGGCAGCAGGCCTATCTGCGACTCCAGCAGCAGTTCGTCGAATCCGTGGGCCGTGATCCGCTTTGAATGATACCTCCCCCGACCATGGAAACCATCCGCAGCGCCACCATCGCCCCGCCGCCGAAACGGCAGGTGGCACAGCCGCGTATGCTGCCCAAGCAGGAGCCGCCCTGGCATGTCATCCTGCTCAATGACGACCACCACACCTTCCGTTACGTCGTCGAAATGTTGGAGGACATCTTCGGGCATTCGGTTGAAGTGGGTTTCCAAATGGCCTCCGAGGTTCACGAGGCAGGCCGCGTCATCGTCGCCACCGTCCACAAAGAACTCGCCGAGCTGCGCCAGGAGCAAATCCATGAGTATCAGCCGCGGCAGCCCTATCCAGACTGCAAAGGCCACATGAAAGCGATCATCGAACGCTCCGAGTGAGCTGCGGGGCAGCGCTTTGAACCTTGAACATGGAACTCTGAACGGTAAAGCCCCTCCATGCGCTCCGCCTTCATCGATAAGCTCATCAAACGCATGGACCGCCTCGAACCCGGCGAGGTTCAGAGCATCGTGCTGGAGCTGCTGCGTGAAAAAGGCCTCCTCGAAAAGGTCTTCGAGGCGCTTCAGGAAGGTGTCATCCTCCTCGATCCCGAAGGCCAGGTCACCTATGTGAACCGCGCCGCCTGCCAGTTCTTCGGCATGGAAAAGGATGCTGTCATCGGCCAGCGCCTCGCCCAGGGCGTTCGTGGCCTGGACTGGGACGGCATGATGACGCCGGGCACCGTCATCAGCCGCGACATGGAGGTCTTTTACCCTGAAAACCGCTTCCTGAACTTCTACATCACCTCCATCGAGGACAAGGATACCTCCATGGGCTTTGTCATGCTCATCCGCGATGTCACCGAGACGCGGAAACGCACCGAGGAACAGCTCGAAAGCGAGCGCTTGAATGCCTTCACCATGCTCGCCGCTGGCGTGGCCCACGAGCTGGGCAATCCGCTGAACTCCCTCACCATCCACCTCCAACTGCTGGAGCGTCGTTTGAAGAAAATGGGCACCAAGGGCCAGCCACTCCGCGAGCACCTCGATGTCGCCTCCAGTGAGATCAAACGGCTCGATGGCATCATCAGCCAGTTCCTCGCCGCCATCCGACCCACCAAACCGCAGGTCCAGCAGGTGCAGATTCGCGAGCTCCTCGATGAATGCCTCCGCGTGCTCCAGCCCGAACTCGAGCAGGCCAAAGTCACCATCAAGCTCGATCTCCGCGCGGACCTCCCCGCCATGCCGCTCGATGCTGCGCAGATCAAACAGGCCTTCCACAACCTCATCCGCAATGCCTGCCAGGCCATGCCTCAAGGCGGCCAGCTCACCATCGGCGGCACCTTCACCGATTACGAAGTGCGCCTGAGCTTTGAAGATACCGGCAAAGGCATCAACGCCGGCCAGATGGGCAAGCTCTTCCAGCCTTTTTCCACCACCCGCAGCACCGGCACCGGCCTCGGCCTCCTCATCGTCCGCCGCATCATCCGCGAGCACGGCGGAGAGATCGATATCGAATCCCGCGAAGGCCACGGCACCCGCATCACCCTCTGGATGCCCTTGGTCGAGAAAAAAATCCGCCTCCTCACCCAGCCCGGAGATTAGGCAGTGTTTCTCACACAGTGGCCGGTGGTCGGTGGTTCGGAGCTTGTAGTTCGGGCTTCAGCCCGTTCTTGGTTCTTGGTTCTTCGTTCTTGGTTCATCCGCCTCCTTCCCCGCCTGCATCGCTGCGCCTGCCCGCATCGCGACGCGAAGCGTTGCAGGCGGGGACGATGAGACGATGGGGAATCCCAAGTATCCCATGGAGCTGTTCCTGCGTGTCATAAACGTCAGTTTGGAGACGATGAAGATCGTGGATGGGTTGCAGAAGTTGGAGCTAACATGCTAGTGTTAACAAGCTTGTCCCGCCATTAACCCAGCCTCCCACCAAGCTACCCATCCCATGCGCTACCTCCTTCCCCCGTTGGCCATCCTTCCCGGCTGCGCCATCATCCTGATGGCGAGCCTTTTTCCCGATAGCTCCTCTGCTTTGCCGGTCTACATCGGCATCGGCTTGTATTCGATCTTGATGACGGTGTTCCTGCTGCGCAAGGCGACGCCTGAGGTGAAACGCCAAATTCTGATCGCCTCATCCGGCGCTGTTTTCATGGCACTCGGAGCCGGCGTGTTCTTTTAACTCAGATGAGGATAAGTGGGCGTGAGGCCGCTGGCTCAACAGCCTGTGCGTCATTTTGGGCGTGGGTCGAATGCTTTCCGCCCCGAAGTTTTTCTGTGAGGGGAAGGACCTGATGGCTTGGCGGCACGCTTGTGGCCACGAAGTGGATGCAGCCCGCCCTCACTTATGAGAAACGAAAGTTGCAACCGGCTGGGAAGGGCGGGCGTCCCTATAATCTACCTCCGCAGGGCGGTGTAATTCACAGCTAAACCAACCCAACCCCCATCTGCACCATCGAATCATGAAACGTATCCTCTCACTTGCCTTTGCTGCACTGCTCGTCAGCACTACCTCTCCCCATTCCTTCGCGGCGGATGCTGCCGATCAACCCACCGTCGTCGCCATCGCGGCTGGCAATGCCGATTTTTCCACCCTCGTGGCCGCCGTCAAAGCTGCAGGTCTTGCTGAAACCCTGAGTGGGGAAGGGCCATTCACCGTTTTTGCCCCGACGAATGAGGCCTTTGCCAAGCTGCCAGCCGGTACGGTGGACTCCCTGCTCAAGCCCGAAAACAAAGTGAAGCGCGCCAGCATCCTGACCTACCATGTGGTGGCAGGGAAGGTCATGGCTGCGGACGTCAAGACCAGCAAGGTCAAGACCGTGCAAGGTGGGGAACTCGATGTCGTGATGAAAGACGGTGCCGTGACTGTGGACGGTGCCAAAGTCGTCAAGACGGACATCGTCGGCTCTAATGGCGTGATCCACGTCATTGATACTGTGGTGCTCCCGAAAGAGTAAGTCGGACATTGAAACCGTTCTGCCATGGATGAACCTGAGAACAGCTTGCGCGGAAACCCAAGGTCTATTCTTCTTGGAATGCTCGTCCGGCCACGAACGGCGGGCCGGCGCTTCTTCGAGATGCAATTGAACTCCGCTGCTCTAATGTCGTGGCCTTGAACACCGCTCTCATCTTTTTTAATGCCCTGTCCTTCATCGGATACGGGACAGCATGTTTCCTTTCGAGCCGGATGAGACGGGAATTTGTGCGCTACCGACTGGGTGCCCAGCGAGTGTGGGTGGGCGCATTGCAGTGGGGCGCGGGAATAGGCCTGCTGGCGGGGATGTGGGTGCCGTGGATAGGGCAGGCAGCGGCGGGTGGTCTGGCCCTGATGATGCTGGTGGCCGTGGGGGTGCGTATTCAAATACGCGACGGTGTGTTGCAAACGATGCCAGCGCTTTTTTATCTGATGCTGAATGCCTACCTTTGCCTGGGTGGATTTAAAAACTGAGGTGGCTTAAAGCAGTGCGATGGCGATGCACAAAGCGAGCACGGCCAAGGATGGCACGGCCTTGCTGAAGGGGTCTTTGACCTTGAGATGCATCAAGAAGGCTCCCAACATCAGAGTGCCCATGCCCATTGCGGCAGGCTGTGCGAGATGCGGAATCCAGATGGAGGCCAGCAGCGCGAGAGCCAGGCCGATCTTGAGAAGGCCGATGAGGCAGAAGACCGGGAAGGGTAATCCGTAAACGGCGAACTCCTCACGCATGGTTTTCGCGTTTCCACCCCGGTAGGCGGTGGCCTTTCCTGAGCGCAGGAACCACACATTCAGTATGCCGAGGGACACGATGAGTTTAAGAGCAATAAGAAGGTAGTTCATGGGGCAAAGCGGACGTTTCGAAGGCGTGGGGTTCAGGCGCAAATGAAAGTGCTTCACTCGTCGGAGACTGCAAGGAAAACCCCCTGCCCCCAGCTTCGCCCTCTGAAAGCGACACCGTTTCTGCATGTGGATGATGAATCCTTTTGGCGTGGGAAACAGCTCATGGGAAACGGAGGCAGGCTACAACCCTCTGACCGTTCGTCCTCACAGCAGACCGGCACTCCTCAACTGCTTTGCCAGCGCCTGCTGACGCTCTCCCATGGCGTCGCGTTTGCTTTACAGGATGCCATCCTGTTTGGCTCCAACTTTGATGCAGAACTAGCACCGCTCGTTCGACACACGGAGGGCTCGGCTTCGCCTCGTCTATCTCGCCATCGGCCCGCTGGCTCGGTTCCCCGCGTTGTCGGGCTGCGCCCAGCCGTACTGGCTGCCTGTCTAGTCTCCATCCTCCGGCTCGGCTCAGGTTCTTCTGACGTCTCACTTCTGACGCTTGGGCTCTTGCGGTTATCCTTCCCCCGCCTGCAGAGCTGCTGCGTAGCACTGCGGGCAGGTCTGTGGTGGGCCATGCCTTGAACCGCGAGCGGAGTCGCGGACCTTCGGCGGGAATGCAATTTGACTCCATCGCTCCCCGCAATGTCGGGGCTAACGCCCCAGCCATAGTGGCTGTCCAAAACGCCTCCAGGACCCTCGGCGTTTTTCGCCCTCCGAATTTCAGAACGGGCTTGAGCCCGAACTACGAACGAAGAGCGAAGAACAGCGAACGAGGGCTTCAGCGCTCCCGTCTGACCGCTGAATCGCTCCAAGTCTCATCGTCTCACCGCTCAAAGTCTCCTCTTCTCAAAGTCTTCCTAGTTGCCGTTCTGGCCGGGGTGGTCCACCTCCTGAAAAATGAAGGATCAGGTTCAAACAATTTTCAAAGGCTGGGCGAAGCCGGGCCCGGTACCACCGGCGGTGCCTGTGGCTGGCGAGGGGGAATCTTGCGCGGCGCTTTGTGGCCATTTTTGGGTGTTGCAGTTGGAGCATGGACATCGCTTCTCCACGGATGATGCGCTGACGGCGTGGTATGGGACTTCGTGGGCACCGACGGTGAAAACGGGCTTGGATCTGGGGAGTGGCATCGGAACGGTAGGCATGATCTGTGCGTGGCGTTGTCCGGGCGCTCGGTTTGTGACGGTGGAAGCCCAGGCGGAGAGCGTGGCTTTGGCCCGCCGTTCGGCGGTGGCCAATGGATTGGTGGATCGATATGAGATTCGTGAGGGGGACTTTCGGGAGCCGGGGGTGATCCTGGAGGATGAGAAGTTCGACCTCGTCACGGGGAGTCCGCCGTATTGGCCGGAGACGGATGGCATCGTGAGTGAACATCCCCAGAAACGGGCCTGCAGATTCGAGGTGCGGGGCAGTGTGGTGGATTATTGTCGATCGGCCGCGAAACATTTGGCCACGGGAGGCCTGTTTGCCTGTGTGTTCCCTCATGCGCCGCATCAACTGGAGCGTGTGCAGCAAGGGGCGCGTGAGGCGAGGCTGGTCATCGTTCGAAAGCGTCCGGTCATTTTCAGAGAGGGCGATGAACCCTTGATTGCCGTTTTTGCCATGATGCGCGCGGAGGACTTGCCGGCGTGGTTTCGGGGCCAGACCTGGGATGAACCGCCGTTGATCATCCGGACCAAGGCAGGGGGATATCATCCCGAATACTCTGCGGTCAAACTGGCCCTGGGTTTTCAACCGTAGGGGCGACGGGCGGGTAAGACTTGGAGAGCAGCTTCGCCGCGAGACTGGGAGCCGAGCCCGGTGGCGAGAGGAGTCGCGGACTACGAACGAAAAACCAAGAACGGGCTAAAGCCCGAACTACAAGCTCCAGACTACTAACCTCTATCCCGTTTATCGAGTCTCAAAGCTTCCCGCCGGTCTCTTTGAGCGCCTCGAGGGTGGGACGAACGGTTAGCTGCACGAGAGCGGTGGCGATCAGCTCGGCGCGGCGGGCACCGTATTTGTCGCCTTTGGCGGCACGGTCTTTGGCGAGTTGGAGGATGGAGGCCTGCTGAGATTGCAGCAGTTCCTTGCCTGCCGCTTCGGCCTTGCTCGAGATGGCATTCATCTGCGTGACGTAGGTCTGGCGGAGCTGTTTAAGCACCGCCGGCCACGAGTCTTCGGCTTCACGCAGTGGCTGGTTGTTCGCCACGTTCGAGATCTCGCTCAAAATCGGATCACGCTGGGCGGGTGGCGTGGTGGCGAGCGTCTTTTGCAGATACGGGATGTACTTTGAGGCGAGTTCCTTCTTCGCCGGGCCGGGATTGGCCTCGGGATTCGCATCCCAAGAGGCCGTGATGCCGACGATGATCTGCGT
This sequence comes from Verrucomicrobiaceae bacterium, assembly GCA_040381795.1. Classification (GTDB taxonomy): domain Bacteria; phylum Verrucomicrobiota; class Verrucomicrobiia; order Verrucomicrobiales; family Verrucomicrobiaceae; genus Prosthecobacter. Next base: position 13,595 of record JBEIGR010000052.1, read on the forward strand.
GAGTTCGGGATCGCTGGTTTCGAGCTTTGCGAGCAGCCCCGTGGAGGTCATCACCGGCACCGGTGCGGGCATCGAAGGTGCTGGCGGCGGCGCTGGCTTCACGGCGGCCATGGCTTGCGCGGGCTTCACCTCGGCACCGGCGGCCTTCTCGGGCTCTTCGATCTTCTTTTCAGGGATCGCGGGTTTTTCCGGCGGAGGAGCTTCGGCGATCTCTTCGACCTTCGGAGTGGGTTTTTCGACCTCGACGCCCTTGGGAGCCTCTTCGGTAGGTTTCGGGAAAACGACAAGCAACACGCACAACACGGCCACCACCGCAAAGGCGATCTTCGGCCATGGCAAAACCTTCGCCGCTGCTTTCGGTGCCACTCTCTCTGGCTTTTTCGAGATCGACTTCGTCTCCGTCACGACCACCGGAGAGGCGTGGGTGCCCAGCGTGAGGGCGGCGGCCATGTGGGCGCGGAATTCGAGCGCATCCGGGTAGCGTTTATCAGGATCAGGATCGGTGGCCTTGGCGATGATTTCATCCCAGCGTTTGTTCACCGGAGAGTATTCCATGACGGAACGGCGCGGCGTGGCGGGCACGCAACCGGTGAGCAGTTCGTAAAGCACCACGCCCGCCGCAAAGATGTCCGCCCGCTGATCGACGCCGCGTTTGTCCATGATCTCCGGCGCGGCGTAATCCGGCGTGCCAAAGGGATTTTCCTCCGCCTCACCCGTCATCGGTCGAGCGAGGCCGAAGTCCGCCACCTTCACGCGGTCTTCCTCGTTCACCATGATGTTTCCAGGCTTCACATCGCGGTGAATGATTTTGTGGCTGTGGGCGAAGTGCAGCGCATCGCAGAGCTGCATGACGTAGTTGGCCACCTTGCGAAGGGGGATGTTACCCTTTTGCACCAGCTCGTGCAGCGTGTGACCTTCCACCCATTCCATGACGAGGTAAAAATGACCTTCACGAGAGATGCCGAAGTCATACACCGTCACGATGTTCGTGTGGTTGAGCTTCGCCATGGCGCGGGCTTCCGTCTTGAAGCGATCCGCAAATTCCGCCTCCTTGCCAAAGGCTGGTGGCAGGATCTTCACCGCTACCGGACGATCCAGACTGGCCTGCTGCGCCCGATACACCGCGCCCATGCCACCAAAGGCCGCCAGCTTATGAAACTCATATTGAGGTAGCAGCGCGTTCATTTCCTCGACGCTCGGAACGTCGAAGGGCAAAGGATGAGCGTGCGGGGGTTCGTCAGGCATGAGGGCGGGATGGGATCAAGCGGGGTTTGGTGTGGAATCTCACGGCCTCGCGGCCAGAGACAACTCAATGATGCGGGCGCAGAGCTGCGGAAACTCGATACCCACGGCCTTCGCGGCTTTTGGCAAAAGCGAGCTGCTGGTCATGCCGGGGATGGTGTTGATCTCCAGCACGAAGGGCGCTTGGTCGCTATCGCGCAGCATCACATCCACGCGGCCATACACTTCGGTGCCGCAACTGCGGAAGGCAGCCAGCGCCGCATCCTGGATCTGCTTCGTGACCGCCTCGCTGAACGGCGCGGGGCAATGATACAGCGTCTTGCCCTTGCCGGTCATCCAGGGGTACTTGTTGTTGATGTCGTAAAAGCCGTCCACCGGCTCGATGTGGATCACCGGCAGCACTTGATCGCCGAGCACGCCGACCGTGAGTTCCTTCCCTGCCACATAATCTTCGATGAGCGTGTCTTTGCCGAACTTCTTCGCGTCCTCGATGGCCGCGCCGAACTCGCTTTGATGATGGCAGATATGCACGCCCACGCTGGAGCCTTCGCACGGTGGCTTCACCACGAGCGGAAAGCCGATCTCCAGCTCCGCGGTGCCGTCCAGCGGATAAACCTGCGAGCGAGGCGTGGGCACCCCGGCGGCGAGGAAGC
>JBEIGR010000053.1:0-15401 GCA_040381795.1 Verrucomicrobiaceae bacterium
AGATAAAAGATGGAAAAGAAGGCTGGCTTGGGAAAGCGTAGACGCATGGGGAATTCTGTCGATGTTTTGTGCAAGCCTGATGTTTTGGTCATCGGGGGAGGCAGTGCGGGCGTGGCCGCAGGCCTTGCGGCGGCTCGACAAGGCGCGGAGGTGCTGCTCGTGGAAGGCGGCGGCTACCTCGGCGGCGCGGGCACGGCAGCGCTGGTGCATTCGTTTTGTGGCCTGTATGAGCTCCGCGAAACCGAGGCGGAGACTTTAAAAATCGCCAATGCGGGCCTGCCAGAGGAGCTGGAGCGCCGACTGCGCGAAGAAGGCATCGGCGAGCGGCGGCGCATGGGCCGCGTGGATGTGCTGATGCACTCGCCGCAGCGTCTCGCTGCCTTTTACGACCGCTGGTGCGCTGCGGAGAATCAACTCAAGGTGCTGCTGCACACCTCCTTGATCGCCGCGAAGGTCGAAAACAACCGCGTGAGCGAGCTGACGCTGCATTGCCGTGGCTCCTCGATGCTCGTGCGGCCCAAAGCCATCGTCGATGCCAGTGGTGATGCCGTGCTCGCCGCCCTCACCGGCCATCCTTTTGAGCTCGCTCCCTCGAATGAACTGCTCCGCCCCGCTTACTGCGCTGGCATCGCGGGAGCTGGCGAACTGCCGCCGCTCGAACTGGCTGCCGTCCTCGTGCGTGGCATTCAAAGCGGCCAATTACCTCGCGAGGCCGCAGGCGCTCATTTTCGCCAAATCGAAGGCGGGCAGGTGTTTTTGACGCTCGACCTTCCCGGCGATGAACATTACGACAGCACCTCCGCCGCCAGTTTGAGCGCCGTCGAGGTCATTGGAAGGTCGCTGGCCTTTCAAATCGTCGATTACCTGCGCGGCGAGCATGCGGCGTTTCGCGAGGCTTGGATCGCCGCGCTGCCCGCGAGAGCTGGTGTGCGTGAAAGCCGCCGCTGGATCGGAAAAACCATCCTCACCGAGGACGACCTGCTCTCTAGCCGCCATGGAGACGATGATGCGGCCTTCGCCACCTGGCCGATGGAACTCCGCGAGACCGCCAAAGGTCCGAAACTGATCTTCCCACGCGATTTGAAGCCCTGCGGCATTCCTGCCGGTTGCTTGCAGGCAAGGGATCTCGCAAATGTCTTCATCGCCGGCCGATGCCTTTCCACCACCCATCGGGCACAGGCCAGCACTCGCGTCATGGGCACCGCTCTCGCCACCGGTGAAGCCGCGGGAAAAATGGCCGCTGCTTTTTAAGAAGCCCGCGTGGTGACCTGCTCAAAGCGGGTTTCGTAATCGGCGTGGTTCGTGCCCATCAGTCGATCCCACACATTGAAGTAGAGACCATAGTTCCCGCGCATCTTTTCATGATGCTGCACATGGTTGGTGGGCGTGTTCAGGATCTTGCCGAGCCACGAACGCATGAGCCATTTCGGGAAGTATTCAAAGCCCGTGTGACCCAGCACATTGAAGACGATCTGCCAAATCATGAAGATGAAAAAGGCCAGCCCATGAATCGGCAGGGTGAAGACGATGAGAGGGAAGATGCAGGCCTGCGCCACCGCCTCCAGCGGGGCAAAGCTATACGCCGCCCACGGGGTGGGGTTCGTGCTCTCGTGATGCACGCGGTGAAAGAGCTTAAACAGCCGCCGATGATGCATCAGCCGGTGCGTCCAGTAGAACCAGGTATCATGCACAATGATCGTGATCGCGATGCTGGCCACGAACCAGCCCCAGCCATGCGAATCAATCTTTCGATACACCTGCCAGCCCCAGGTCTTGCCGATGAGGATCGTCGCCGTGCCGACGAGGCCGTAAATGACCGCCGTGAGCAGCGACCACTTCAGCTCGCGGCGCACATCCGTGCCCGTCGGAGCCTTTTGAATGATCTTCCGCCGCCACCAGCGCTTTTTGAAAATCACATAAGCCAGCAACCACGCGATGCCCGCCACCAGGGTATAGCGCATCCAGTTCTCCACGGCGATGCCGAGCAGGATTTTCACCGCCGAGGGCAGACTTTCTGGGTTGAGAGATTTCACAGGCATGGCTTCCTTTACTCCTTCACCCACTTCTCCATCCACGCCACCGTCCGCTGCCACATCTCAGGCAGGTACACATGGCCCACACCGGGATAGATGACGTTTTCGAAGTGCTCTAGCGAGCCGCTGAGACCATAAACCTTGCCCACGATGTCGCCGAGATGCCGCACCCCCTCGACGGGAGAGCCGCCATCCTGATCACCCGTCATGAAAAGCATCGGTCGAGGCGCAGCGAGAGCGATGACGGCCTCCGTGTCGAAGTGCTTCAGCATGCCCGGCACGAAGTAATATATGCCATGCGCCTTCAGCATGCCGGCGCGGATCAGTTCCTCGTAGCGTGTCATGCAGCCCACGCACACTGCGGCACGCGGCCGTTCGTCCAGCGCCATGATCCACCAGCCCCGCGTGGAGCCCATGCTGATGCCGGTGATGCCGATGCGCTGCGCATCCACCTCCGGGCGTGAGCAAAGATAATCCAGCGCCGTGAGGTCATCGCGGATCATCATGCCCCATAGCGTGCGCCCGGCCCACAGATGAAATTTTGACGCCGTCATCTCTCCCGCGCTGCCTTTCTGCTGTGGCCCATCCGGCCCTTGACCATTCCTTTCTCCAAAACAAGGCGCATCAATGCCCAGCACCACATAACCCGCCTCCGCAAGTGCCGGCCCGGGAGCCACCGGCACCGCGTTCGTGCCCAGCAGTTCGCTTTTGCCGATCTCATACTGCCCACCATGCCAGTGACAGTAAACAATCGCCGGAGCCTTGCTCTGCGTTGTGGCCTTTTTCGGCACAAAGAGCAGGCCCTTCACGATTTCGCCCGCGCCGTTGTCGAACTGCACCGTCTCCAGCGTGTAGCCGCCCTTGTCTTCGGTGCTGACGAGTTGAAAGGCCGAGACCGGCGCACGCGGCGGAAGATCCCCGAGCAGTTCATTCAGCTTCGCCCGGATCTCGCCCCGCTGCTTCTGCCAGGCCTCCACGCTCGCTGGCACCGTCATCGGCGGTGCGATCTTCGTTTTGGCGAGCCAGTTCTCGGCCTGGGGTTCAGCGGCGGGCATGGAGGTAAAAAACAAGATGAGACAGAAAGCTGACGGACGCATCCACCGCTTCTACCAGCCCGCGAAAATCGCCGCAAGAGGCTTGTCCAAAACGGACCCTTTTGATCGTATAGACAAAGCTCGCCGATTTCGAGACCTCCCTCTGATAAGAAGGAGGTTTTTTTGAAAACGGGCACTTTGAATCTGTGAAGGTTCTGCAATAGACCATACCACCATCGCCATGCCTGCCCCCGCTCCCTCCAGCACGATCCATCCTCCACCGACCCAAGGGTCCGGTCTGGACGTGCGCAGCGAGACGGACATCGTGACGCTGAGCCTCATCTCACACACGAACGCCGGCAAAACGACGCTCGCCCGCACGCTGCTGCGCAGTGACATCGGCGAGGTGCGTGACGCGCCGCATGTGACGCTCTTCAACGAGTCCTACACACTGCTGAACGACTCCGGCAGCCTGCTGCGACTGTGGGACACGCCGGGCTTTGGCGATAGCGCCCGCCTTTTGAAGCGTCTCAAACGCGAGCGGAACCCGGTGCTATGGTTTTTGTCCCAAACCTGGGACCGTATCACGGACAAGCCGCTCTGGTGTAGCCAGCAGGCGCTCAAAAATGTGCGCGAGGAGGCTGACGTCGTCCTTTACCTCGTCAATGCCGCTGAACCGCCGGATGCGGCCACTTACATCGCCTCCGAGATGGAAATCCTCTCGTGGGTGAGCAAGCCGGTGGTCGTGCTGCTAAATCAAACCGGCCAGCCGCAGGCCCCGGAGGTCGAGGCAGGCGAGATCGAGGCCTGGCGGACGCATTTGTCGCAATATAGCTTTGTGCGTGAGGTGCTGGCGCTGGATGCCTTTGCCCGCTGCTGGGTGCAGGAGGATCGGCTCATGCATGTGCTCGCTCCGTTGATGGAGGGCTCCCGCATTGCCACCTTTCAGCACATCAAGAAGGCCTGGCATCAGCGCAACATCGAAACCTTCCGCAGCTCGGCGCGGCTCCTGTCCGAGCAGCTCACCGCCGCGCTCATGGATGGCATCGAAGTGCGCTCTGAGACACTGCTGGAGCGCATCGGCTGGCAGCGCGAGGAATTGAACCGCGAATACAATGACGGTCGGCAAAAGCTCGCCTCGCAGCTCGCCGACCGAGTGGAGCAGACGACGAACAAGCTTATCGAAGCGCACGGCCTCAGCGGTTCCGCTGGCAAAGAGCTCAGCCAAGTGGCCCGCGATCACTTCCACCTGCCGCAGGGCGTGAATGAAAGCATCTGGGGCGTACTCGGCAGCTTCGCCGGCGGCGCAATGGGTGGACTCATCGCCGATTTGAAGCTCGGCGGCCTCACTTTCGGTGGCGGTGCCCTCATCGGTGGCCTCACCGCTGGCGTGGGAGCCTATGCCCTGATCCGCAGTTACAATCTCGTGCGCGGCAATGACCAACGCCTGCGCTGGTCTCGCGAGCATTTCCGCGAGCAGGTGAAGCTCGCGCTGCTCACCTACCTCGCCATCAGCCACTACGGTCGCGGAAGGGGTGATTGGAAGGAAAGCACGCAGCCCCAGCATTGGAATGACACCGCCGAGGCCGTGCTCGAAGCTCACACCGATGCCATTGACCTTCTTTGGAAAAACGGCGTCCAAAAAGACACCGCCCCCGAGATGCTCTACCGCCAGTCACGTCATCTCATGACCGACAGCCTCACGATGCTGCTGCAACGGCTGTATCCGGAGCTGGATGAGGAAGTTTTCGCCTGAGAAATTCTGGTTTCGCCGGGCCTCATCGCGCATAAAATCCCAGCATGGAAACGACCGCTTCAACGCCTCTCTCGGAAATCGAGTCCCGTCTCGCCCGCCTGGAAAAGCAGGTGGCCAACATTATCGGGCCGCCCGTTCGCAAGGACTGGCGCAGCGCTGTGGGGATGCTGACCGATAACGCCCTGTCTCGTGAAATCGATGAACTGGGACGGCAATGGCGTGAAAGCGTGAAGGACTCCGAGTGAGATGCATATTCTCGATACCAACCACCTTTCGGAACTCGGCTACAACTCAACCTCTGGTGCAAGGCTACGGGCCAGACTGGACCAATTGAATGCGGATGCCGTGACGACAGTGATCTCCGTCGAGGAAGAATTAGGAGGCTGGCTCGCCAAGGTGAATAAATGTCGTGAGAGCGACCTTCAGATCCATATTTATGGCCTTCTGACCGAGCGTGTTAACTTTCTCGTACGCTGGACCATTCTCCAGATCGACTCCGAGTCACTCGCCCAATTCCGCACCTTCCGAAAGCAAGGCATCCGAATCGGCACACAGGATCTAAAGATCGCCTGCATCGCTCTGGCGCATGATGCCACGGTGCTGACGAGGAACTTGGTGGATTTCCAGCAAGTGCCCGGATTACGCGTGGAGAACTGGCTGGACTGATAGGCCTTCTGACGAGGCTTTCGTGATCTTCGTCTCCAGCCGGTCCATGAAGCGCTCCAGACTCTGAGTGCAGCGGGAACGAAAAGCGGCCGGACTGACTTCGATGGCTTTGAGGCAGTCGCGATGATCCCAGGAGACGACGGCCGTCACGAAGCGGTGGATGAGACGAAATTGCAGACACCACAGACGGCGCGTGGTAGGCGTGAAGTCCTGCAAACGCTCGGCGAGGAATTGGCGCTGGAATTCGAGGTGCTTCATCTCATCACGCAGCAGCTTGTGGGAGACCTGCTTCACCGCCGGATCGGCGCAGCGAAGGTAGAGAAGGCCAAAGTACACCTCAGCGACCAGTTCAGCGGTCAGGAGGATCTGGATGTTAAACTCAAGGTTCACGAGGTTTCGCGCCCAGCGGAAGATGGAATTCGTCCACTGCCTGTGAAGCTGCGACTGGTTCAAGTAGGTGATGAGGCGGGCGAGCAAGGCGGCGTGGCTCTGCTCCTCCGCCACGAAGAGATCAATGGCCCGCTGATAGCCTGAAAACTGCGCCAGCGGAGCGATGACACGGGCGTAGCGCTTCAATCGCGTACCGCCGCCGCTTTCACCGAGTTGAAAAACGGCGAGCGACCTTGCGACGGGCTCGCGAATGGCCTCCGGCAGTTCACACGGCCCGTCGGGCAGCTTCATGGTGTCATTGAGACGCGTGTTGGCTTCGTAGTGGTGAATCCAGTATGGAGTATTCATGGCTTGTTGATTTCGATGTTGAATGTTGAGCGTTCGATGTTGGACCTTCAAAAGGCTTTGAGGCGCTCGACGACCGCGTGGACGGTTTCGTCGAGCGTGGAGGTGCCAGCCGTGACGCCGATGGTTTCGGCTTGAGCGAACCACGCAGGCTGCAATTCGGCATCGCTCTCGATTTGAAAAACATGGGCACCCAATGCAGCAGCCTTTTCGGCGAGCTGGCGCGTGTTGTTGCTGTTTCGCCCGCCGATGACGACGACATGGTCGCATTGTCGGCAGAGGTCTTCGAGGGCGGTCTGACGCTGCTTGGTCGGATGACAGATCGTATCGACGAAGCGCACCTCGCTCGCTGCGAAGCGCTGTTTGATTGCGGCGACGAGTCGCAAGGCCACCTCAACCGGTTGCGTGGTTTGCGAGACGACGCCGAGGCGCAGATGCGCGGGGATTTGGTCCAAATCAGCCTCGGAAAGCACAACGGCAGCCTCTGGATGATCGCCAACCAGTCCGCGAACCTCCACATGCGTGCGCTGGCCGATAACGACGGGCTGGTAGCCCTCCCGCACGAGCATGGCGAGAGCCTGATGGGCCTTGTACACGAGCGGGCAGGTCGTGTCGGTGATCTCGCGTCCGCTTTCTCGCCAGGCGGCACGGTCTGCATCAGATGCGCCGTGAGCGGTAATGACGACATGCTGTGTCTCCGCACTGCGCAGATCGTGAAGATCACCTCGTCGTGCGCCGACGGCGCTGAGGTGTCGATCGACGAGCGGATTGTGGACGAGCTGACCGAGGATGGTGACCGGCTGGCGTTTGGCAGCGTCATGCGTGGCGCGGAGGGCGTCACGCACGCCGAAGCACATGCCGTGATGGGTGGCGAGGAGGATGTTCATCGTGTTGTGGGTGGGTTTTTGGTTGCTGGTTCTTGGTTTTTTACTTTGTGGCACAAAGTCAATGGTCAAAGCTTGTCTTGTGGATTGTCCCGATTCATGCGTTCAGCCTCGCGAGGCCTTCACAATAGCCTCCAGCAGATCGATGTGGGTTTTGAAGGCTTTTCGACCAGCGGCGGTGAGGCGGTAGGTGGTGCGCGGGCGGCTGCCGGTCTCGTCGTAGGTCTCTTTGACGTAGGCGGCGTTCACGAGCGTGCGCATGTGGGTGATCAAATTGCCATCGCTGAGGCCGAGTTCCGCCTTCAGGTCCTGGAAAGCCCAGTCGTCACGCGTGGCGAGCAGCGTCATGATCGAGAGGCGGCTCTTTTCGTGGATGAGCTTGTCGAGCTGGTCGAAGTCGATCATGCGGCAGCCTCCTCCCCGGCTCTCGGGCGGCTCACAAACACCGCGATGGCATACACGATGTGCAGCAGGCCAAACGTCAGCGCCATCACCAGTGACGCCGGGCCGAGATCCGTGCGCAGATCGCGGACTTCGCCATTGGCGGCCCACACCAGGAACAAAACCAGCCCCGCGATCACAAACGCCCAGCCGAGCCGGGTGATCGACTTGGGCGAAAAGCCCGCCGTGGCCAGCAAAGCGAGTCCGTAACACAAAACCCAGATCAAAGCGGCCAGCGTGAGGTTTTGCAGCCAGATCACCAAGCCACCCGCCAGCACGCCACCCACGATCAAAGGCGGCGAAACCGCCCTCAGCGCCATCTTCATGCCGTCCGACACCAAGGACTGGCCGCGCCGTGCTGCCTCACGGGCCAGCAGCGCCACATTCAAGACCGTGCAGGCCGCCAGGATGCCATGCCAGACGATTAAGAAGGTCGCATTCGAGAACGCCGCATCCCCGTGCGTCTGCACTGCATGCACCACCGGCCAGATCGTCGCCCCCAACGCCAGCACCCCGCCGAGCAACGCCGCTGGCGCGGAAACGGCCCGATAGATATGCGCTTTCTCCATCAGGGATCGGATGACGCGGAGGTGCTCGATGGCGGCGTGTGTCTGGCTCATGCGAAGAACTTTGCGCCGCAAAGTCCAAGCCCGCAAACACCAACTTTGTGCCGCAAAGCGAATTCACTTAGCCTTCACATTCCGTTCACGAAAGGTCGAAGCACCTGCCGTTCGGAATGCTCATTTACCCTGCCGCTTGCGTCAACGCACAACGATCACCGTTCCGCCTCATGGAGCAGGCGTGGGTGCTCGTGCTGGCAGGAAAGCGAGAATCATCTCACGCTTTGCCCGCACTTTGCCGTGGGTGCGTTCGATCAGGCCGGTGGCGAGGATGTCATTGAGATCGCGCTGGAGTGTGCGCTCGGTTTTGCGTGCGTAGGCAGCGGCGAGTTGCGGCGTCAAATGAGCCAAGCGTGAGACCTCCAGCCAGCCGCCAGTGTTGCCCAGGGCCAGCACGACATCCCGCTGGCGCTTGGTGCTCTCGGCGGATTTGTGATGGCGGAAGGTCTCGTGCACATGATGCTCCCACATCACCTGCCATTGCTGCTGGCGCACTTCTTTGATCTGCTCCCGCAGTCCATCCACCAGCCCGCGGCAGGCATAGCGGAGGAAGGGCAGCACGTCGCCGCCGGACTTGCTCGCGGCGTCGAGCTGGCGGTAGTAATCGCCGCGCGTGCGGTTGTAATGATCGCTCAAAAGGTGAGCCGCCGGCAGCGGCACGCCCGCTTCGAGCAGGATGTGAAACTCCAGCAGCCGGGCGGTGCGGCCGTTGCCATCGCCAAACGGGTGAATCCACGCCAGATACAAATGGGCGATGGCGGCTTTCAGGATGGCAAAGGGGAGCCGCTGCGCCGGACTCGGCACGGAGAATTCCTGGTTCAGCCACTGGCACATCCGGTCCAGCAGATAGCGGCAATCCTCCGCCGGAGCACCGCGATAAACGCTGCCGACGATCACCGAATGCGTCCGCAATGCCCCCGGCACCACATCCGGTTTCAGTTCCAAGCCTTCCAGCACCTGCCGGTTGTAGTGGCAGAGCAGCTCGGTGCTGAGCTGGGGCGTGGCCTCCGGCCCCACAATGGCTTGGGCGATGCCGTTGCAGGCGCGGACGATGTTCTCCACCTCCTGCTGGAGGTAGGCCTGGGAAGGCGGCAGATGCAGCTCCCCACGGATGTGCTGGAGCACTTGGGCCTCCGAAAGCGTGTTTCCCTCAATGGCCGTCGTCCCCGCCGCTCCCTTCGCCAGGAAAATCTCGTGCAAGCGCCGCGCCACCTCAGGCTGGAGGGGAGCACCCGCCAAATGCTCACATTTCGAGGCCGCCTCCCCGAGGTCCAGCCACAGCCCCCAATCCGCCTGGCGCAGGTCCAGCCGGAAGGTGATCCAAGGATGTGTCTGTTCGTATGTCATGAGGAATGTCGGCTATCGTGTCGCTTTGGAGAAACGTAGTTCTGCTGTTAAAATAGCCGATTGAGGTCCATTTTGTCAGAAATAGTGTCGCTTTGGGTGTCGGCTCATCTTGGCCGGTCATCGCCTTCCAGAACACCCACCAAGCCTCGCTACCATTATTGTCAGTAAAACAGCGTGGTTTTTCTGACAGAATGAATTGGGTCCGTAATGCTCGAAGTCCGATCACAGAAGCGATCCCCATAATTGACCCGCGCTGTCACGACAAAGCTGCTGGTGGGAAAGTCACGTGTACAGGCCGCAGTTCTCCGGTGGGTGAAAACCAAAGACCCGGCTTGAGTTTGTTTGCTTTAGGATGATTGGTTCAAGGAATCTTTGAACTGTGACGCCTAAAGCAATCAATCTCCGACAACTCAACCTGCCCCAAGGGATGCCTCTGAGCATCGAAGACCTGGGGCGGGCAGGGATCTCGTCGGCGCTGGCGCATGAGTATGTGGCCACGGGTTGGCTCGTGCGACTGGGGCGCGGCGTGTTCATGTTCACGGGCGATCAGCTGCGGCGCGATCCTAGCATCCAGTTTTTGGCACGCAGCCTGCCAAATCTCCATGTGGCCGGAAAGACGGCCCTGGCGTGGCAGGGTTTCGCTCAAAATCTCGCCCCGCGTGAGGTCATCTGCCTGCATGGGCTGAAAAAGGCGACATTGCCGGACTGGTTTAATGATCGGTTTCCCGCTCGATACCATGCGGGCCGGCTTTTTGATGAAGAACTGCCCGAGGAGCAAGGACTCGCCACGCTGCCCGAATCACCCGACGGCCCCCTCGTTTCCGCCCCGGAGCGGGCGCTGCTCGAAATGCTCAGCGAGGTAGGCGTGCATCAGGAGGCTGACGAGGCGCGTGGCATCATGGAGGCGCTGCGCAGTCCGCGCATGACGCTGCTGGGCGAGCTTTTGCGCCATTGCCAGAAGGTAAAGGCCGCGCGGCTGTGCGTCGTGTGGGCGGAGGAACTCGGCCTGCCATGGGCTGGCGCGGCGCGTGAGGCTGCCGCCGGCAGGCTCGGCCAAGGGCGCTGGATACGCCGCCTCAAGGACGGCAGCCTTCTCATCGTTAAATCGTGATGAACGCATCGAATGCTTCGTCTGCTACCTCGCCGGACACAACCGGCCCGTGCATGAAGTGCTCTCCGGTAACCGGCTGAACATCGAACCGGCGTTTGTGAACGAATTCGCCGGCATGGCCGACGGCACCGTGGCCCTGCCCGAGCTGCTGGAGATGCGTGAAAAGCTCTTCACCGAGCTTCCCAACCGCTTGAGCCACGAGCAACGCCAGTTCCTGCGCGGACTCGTGCATGCCGAGCCCGACTGGAGCCTGATGAAGCAACCGCACCTTTCCGCCATGCCAGCCATCGCCTGGTAGCTCGCCAACCTCCGCCAACTCAAGAAATCCAACTCGAAGAAGTTCCAGGCACAGGCCGAGGCGCTGGGGCGTGTTTTGGAGGCGAAGCGACACGGTGAAACGCTTTGAAGTCTCACGCCAAGGCGCGAAGGCGCAAAGGTTCCCATACCATCTGATCTTTGCGCCTTCGTGTGAGAAAAATGACTTCCAAATTCACGAACGATGTTGAAGCGGAGTTTGGTGTCTGCCGCTCCTATCCACGCGGAAAGGGCTCCATACGGAGCCTTTGTTGGCTCGGTGACGATTCCGAGGCTTGGAGGATGCCGTGGGCACACTTGTCCTAGCCGATGAGGGGGTTCTCCTAGCGTTACGTGTATAAGCTCGGAAAGATGCATCTCATCCACAAGGCCAGTCTCTTTCCCAAATCGTGGCTTGAGCCCCTAAATCCGAAGCCCGTAAAGAATAGCATGTCATCTCGAAACACTTCTTCGGACGAGATCGCGAAGCTCTTGGAGCCAATCAATGCGGACGATACTTCTCAAAAGAAGTGGGCCTGCTTTGTAAGCGGCGTTGGAGTTGCGGTTGGATGCCTTCTACTGCTATTTCATGATAAACTGCCGACTCTGACTCTGGCAGTAGGGCTTACTGGCACACTCGTTCTTCTGTTGGCGGCTTTCGTGTTTCATTCAACGGGAAACCCGCAACAGGCATGGCACACATTGTATGTCCAAGAACGGCTCACCAATCTATGCAATCAGGAGTTTGATTCACAACAACTTGAAGAAATGAACAGTTGCCTTGTGGAACTGGGGCGCACTTATGAAAAAGCGGGTGGAGACGTTCCCAAGAAAACGATTTGCTGGCCAGCAGACAGATGGAGGCATGAAAGCCTAGCACTGAAGATACGTTTCCTTCGACGACTAACAGCCGAAGCCGGTGAGTCACTACGCAGGCGACAGAGGACAAAGGGGGAATCTGAGCGCGTTCGAGCGGAGCAAGAGCTAAAGGCGAAACTGGGCGACGATCTTTGGACGCTTGTGCAACAAGCCAAAGACCATACACATTCGGCTCTGCAAAGAAGATTTGACGGTTGGCACGACATTCAGACACTGTGCGAGAATGCAGCGATGTCTGTGCTACAGGCATCTTGTGATGCGGTTTCGACGGTTCCTAGTTCAGACCGACAGCTTTGCTGGAAGGCGATTTGGAAAGTTGCATGGGACAAAATTCTTGGACTCGGACAAGCGCTTCACAGCAAAAACTTAGCGTTGGTGAATTCCTATGATTGGAACCGAAAACTTGAGATTGAGTGGCTTGATGTAGATCCCGAGAAGATTTCCGCAGCAGAGAAAGCCGAATGGGAAGCGCGTGCCGATGCCATGAACCAGGAAACGATGTTGAAGGAAGCTGAAAGAGACTCCGTGGAAAAGCATCTTTCTAAGCTGGCGTCTCCGATGGAAGCCCACAGTTTCGTTGAAAAAGCGCTGCAATCATTACTGGAGAAGTGAGTTCATTCACCTCCCCAGCCTCTCCAGCACATTCCTCGTGATGCGCACCACATGCGCGTCATTGCCTTGCAGACCATGCGACCAATCGGTGGTGGCGGCGGTGAAGACGGTGCCGGTGTTCGTGTAGAGGCCGAGGCAGGCAGCGCCGGTGCGGCCGATCTCCCATTTCTCATACCACTCGACGTCGTCGGGGTGCCAGCGGACGGGGAAGGTGCCGAGGACTTCGAAGCTCTTCAGCGCGCCGTCTTTTTGGGTGGCGGAGGGCCTGAGAAATAGCTCGACACTTGGGACTTTAAAAACGATACATGAGTCGTAAAACGATTTATAAGCTCATCTATCGATACTCTGCATGCGCTCAAACACCCATGACATTCTTCCGCCAGGACTGCGCCGCTCGTTGACGAAGTTCGGGGGCGATCTGGCGCGTGCTCGGCGCAAACGCCGTCTCACCGTGGCGATGATGGCGGAGCGGATCGGTGTGGCGAAGAGCACCTACACCCGCATCGAAAAGGGCGACGCAGCCGTGGCGATGGGGGCATATGCGATGGCGCTCTTCGTGCTCGGCTTTGGCGAGGCGCTGGGCGAGCTGGCCGATACCCGTCGCGATGACACCGGCCTCCTCATGGACGAGGAGCGGCTGCCCAAACGCATCCGCGTGAAGAAAACGCCCACCGCACGATGAAACGAACGATCCAAGTCTTTGCGGGAAACGAGGCGCGATTGCTCGGCACGCTGCATTTCGATGCGGTGGGCACTCGGCAGCGTGCGGCGTTTGAGTATTCGGAGTCTTGGCTGCGTGACTCGGACCGTTTTGCCATCGGCCCATCCCTGCCATTGGTGACGGGGCCGCAGTTTCATCCGAAATCGAAGGACGGTTCGGTGTTTCACGCCGCCATCGCTGACACGGAGCCGGACGGCTGGGCACGGCGGGTGATCCTGCGTGACCATGCGAAGCGCCGCCAGCAAGCGCGCGCCGCAGGTGAGTCGCCACCGGCAGCGGTGCTGAACGACATGGATTTTCTGCTGGCGGTGGATGATGCCAGCCGCGTGGGAGCGCTGCGTTTTCGCGATGAGCAGGGCATCTTTTGCCGAGCCACGGAGCCTGGCCGCCGCACCGCGCCACCGCTCGTCGAACTGGGCCATCTGCTGGCGGCGACGCGTGCGGTGGAATCGGAAAGCGAGACCGCAGCCGACCTGGCCTACCTGCGCGGAAATGGCACCTCGCTAGGCGGCATGCGCCCGAAATGCACGGTCGTGGATGACGATGGAAGCCTCTCGATTGGCAAATTTCCCAGCGTGAAGGACGAGCGTGCCGTGACCCATGGCGAGGTGCTGGCCATGACGCTCGCCAAAGTAGCCGGCATGCGTGTGGCGGAGGCCCGCCTGATCGAAAGCGCGGGCCTGCCCGTGGCCCTCATCCGCCGCTTTGACCGCACGCGGGAGGGCGGGCGGCTCATGTATGTCTCCGCTGCCACACTGCTCGGCGCGGACATCACGAGCGGCCGAGAGCATCACTACACCGAGATCGTGGACGCCATCCGTCGGCATGGCGCGGCGGTCCAGGCGGATATTGAAGAGCTTTGGCGGCGGATCGCCTTTTCGATCCTCATCACGAATGTGGACGACCATCTGCACAATCATGGCTTCCTTCACCTGCATCACGGTCAGTGGCAGCTCGCTCCTGCGTTTGACCTCAATCCCTTCCCCGAGCGCCTGCGTGAGCTGAAGACCTGGATCTCCGAGGAAACCGGCCCGGAGGCGAGCGTTGACGCGCTCATGTCCGTCATCGCCTACTTCCGCCTGCCATTGCCAAAGGCCAAGACGATCCTCCGCGAGGTCGAAAGCGCCGTCTCTCGCTGGCGTGAGGTCGGTCGCGGCCTGGGCATGGACAAACGGATGCTCGAAGCCTTCGTGGAAGCCTTTGAGCATCCCGAGCGCGGTGCTGCGCAGCGTGCGACGCGTTGAAAGATGAGGGTAACAGGCCAACACCAGCCAGTGAAAATGGCGCGGTGTTACTTGGTCAGCCTCTCCAGCACATTCTTCGTGATGCGCACCACATGCGCGTCGTTGCCTTGCAAGCCATGCGCCCAATCGGTGGTGGCGGCGGTGAAGACGGTGCCTTTGTTGGTGTAGAGGCCGAGGCAGGCGGCGCCGGTGCGGCCGATCTCCCATTTCTCATACCACTCGACGTCGTCGGGATGCCAGCGGACGGGGCAGGTGCCGAGGACTTCGAAGGTCTTGGGCGTGCCGTCTTGGTGCGTGGCGAAGGGCAGGCCGTCGCGCCACTCGAGCTCGCAGCCGTCGCACTCGTAGCCGACGATGGTGTCCTTCGCGCCAAAGCGGTCGCCGCGCTTCAGGCCGGTGCCTTCGTAGATCCAGTGGTCGGGGCGGTGCACGATGTAGCTGGCGTCGGCGTCCATGAACTGGCCGTGGCTGCGCATGTAGCCACCCCAGAGGAAGCCGACGCCGGTGAGTTGGTTCTCGGGGCGCTGGAGCAGGTGATGACTCCACGCGGTGCTTAGCGTCTTAAACTGACGCGTCTGGAAGATGGGATCGAGGTGGTAGTTCTGCTTGAAGCAGGTGAAGGCCCGGCCCTCCGCCTCGCTGCGCACCTGCCAGCAGCAGGTGTTGCCGCTGAAGAAGGCCACGTTGCCGCCTTTGGCGATCCATGCCTCCAAGTGGTCGCGCATCGGCGTGCTCCAATACTCGTCGTGGCCGACGCTGAGCACGAGTTTGTAGTTCGCGAGCATCTCCGGGCGGAATTCGAGGTCGTCATTGGCGGCGAATTCGAGTGGGTAGCCGTTTTGCTCCGCCCACACGACAAAGGGTAGCTCCCAGCGGGCGAATTGCGACGGGCAGGGCCGCTCAAAGCTCACGCGGCTGCCCTGGTTCTTCGAGAGGCTGTTGTAGGCATACACGGAGAAGCCGCCCCAGTTGTTGTAGGCGTTGTAGGTGTTCGAGCAGAGTTGCAAAAGGATCTTCGAGGCGC
>JBEIGR010000054.1:0-15286 GCA_040381795.1 Verrucomicrobiaceae bacterium
AGTGACGTGTTCTTCTCGAAGTCCATCGAGGCGACGAAGAAGACCCGCACGATCTGCACTTACTGCGGCGTCGGTTGCAATCTCAACGTGTCCACGAAGGGCGATCAGGTGCTCAGCATCCAGGCTCCCGTCGATGCCGAGGTGAATCATGCGCACACCTGCTTGAAGGGCCGCTTTGCCTTCAAGTTCTACAATCACAAGGATCGCCTGCGGAAGCCGCTCATCCGTCAGGCCGATGGCAGCTTCAAAGAAAGCACCTGGGACGAGGCCTACGACCACATCGTGGCGAACCTCACTCGCATCAAAAACGAGCACGGTGGCAACGCGGTGGCAGGCATCTCGTCCGCACGCTGCACGAACGAGGAAAACTACCTCATGCAGAAGTTCATCCGCCATGTGATGGGCACGAACAACATCGACTGCTGCGCCCGCGTTTGCCATTCACCGACCGCTTGGGGCATGCAGAAGTCCTTTGGCACTGGAGCAGCCACGAACAGCTACGAGGACATCGAGCACACGCGCTGCATCATGGTCATCGGCGCAAATCCGACCGAGGGCCATCCCGTCACCGGCGCACGCCTGAAGCAGCACATCATGAAGGGCACGCCGCTCATTGTGATCGACCCGCGTAAGATCGAACTCGTGCCGTATGCCAAGCATCACCTCCAACTCCGGCCCGGCACGAACGTCGCATTGCTCAACATGTTCGCCCGCTGCATCCTCGATGCTGGTTTGGTGAAAACCGAGTTCGTCCGCAAGCGCTGCGAAAACTGGGAAGAGTTCGAAACCGGCCTCAAAGCCCTCGATCTGGCCGAACTGGCCAAAATCACCGGTGTAGAGGTCGAAACTGTCCGCGCTGCTGCTCTCGAATACGCCAGCGCAGAAGCCGCGATGAGCTTCCACGGCCTCGGCGTCACCGAACACGAGCAAGGAGCCAAGACGGTCATGCTCATCTCGAACATCGCCATGATGACCGGCAACATCGGCCGTCCTGGCGTCGGCGTGAACCCGCTGCGCGGCCAAAACAACGTCCAAGGCGCGGCCGACATGGGCTGCCAGCCTCATCAAGGCGCAGGCTACTTTGAGATGAATGATCTCGAGGTGCAGAAACGCTACAGCGACTTCTACGGCACGCCCACACCCACCGAACCCGGCTGGAAGATCCCGCAGATGTTCGACGCGGCAATCGAAGGCAAATTGAAGGCTCTCTGGCTCATGGGCGAGGACGTCGTGCAGACCGATCCCGATGCACATCACGTCCGCCACGCCATGGAAAGCCTCGAATTCCTCGTCGTGCAGGAAATCTTCATGACCGAGACGGCCAAGTATGCGCACGTCATCCTTCCCGCGTCCTCCTTCCTTGAAAAGAGCGGCACCTTCACCAACGCCGAACGCCGCGTGCAGCGTGTGAACGCCGCCGTGAAGCCCCTCGAAGGCACCAAGCCCGACGGCCAGATCATGTGCGAAGTCTTGCAGCGCTTCGGCTTCCCACAGGCTGATTACACGCCCGATGGCGTGCTCGCCGAGGTCGCCGCCATCGTGCCCTTCTTCAAAGGCATCACCTGGGCCAATCTCGACATCAACGGCAAGCAATGGCCCGTGCAAGAAGGCGGCGTGGACACGCAAATCCTCCACCAGACCGAGTTCAAGCGCGGCAAAGGCCACTTCCATTACTTCGACTGGAAGGAGTCCACCGAGCTGAAGACCAACGGTGCCGAGTTCCCCTTCATCCTCACCACCGGTCGTATTTTGGAGCACTACAACTGCGGCACCATGACCCGCCGCACCGGGAATAGCGAGATCGTCGTGCAGGACTATCTTTCCCTCAATCCCGCCGACGCCCAGCGCAAATCCATCCGTAGCGGCGACCGCGTCCGCCTCAGCAGCGCCCGTGGCGAAGTCGAGCTCGAAGCCCGCGTCACCGATGAAGTGAAGCCCGGCATTCTCTACACCACCTTCCACTTCCCCGACGCCATGGTGAACAACGTCACCGGCCAAGGCTGCGACGCCGACACGATGTGCCCGGAGTACAAAGTGATCGCGGCGGATGTCGAATTCGTCAGCGCTGGCAAGCCGAAGAAGAAGCGGATGATGGAGATGGAGTGATTCGTCCATATCTGTCTGATAGGCATGTCCATGCTGACCACCGCCCGCGACATGATCTGGAGTTCCATTTCGACTGAGCTCCCGCCAGCCGAGCGACGTCGCCAGTTCTACCGGCGACTCTACGGTGAAGAACGACCCGATGCCGTGGCGAATTGGACCGCTCAAGCCTGAAGCCCTTCGTCTCGCTCCTCATCCGTCAGCGGCTCATGCACCGTCTGGCCGCATGACGGACAGCGAAAGCTATCCGGGGTGAGTTCTTCGAAGCGCAGGCCGGTGTCGTTTCCCAGCTCGGTCGGAGTGCAGGTCAAAAGCATGCCGTCCGCAGCCACATCCTCCATCAGGCCGCAGCGCGGGCACTCCAGCAGCTCGCGGTCATTGGCAAACATGCCGAGAGCTTTCATCTGCTGCTGAAGGGCGACGATCTCGGCCGCCAGCGGCCGGATGGCGGCGACGAGGTCGTCAATGTTGGGTTCGTCGGGCATGGAGTCGGCACATGAAAGCTGAATCGGTAGGGGTGGCAAGTGTGGGTGTTTGCCTTTGCCGCGGCGGGAGCCTTCGGTTAGTTTCGTAGCATCATGAAAACGCAAACGTTGCCCCTCAAACGCATCGGCAGGTCGCAGGCTGTGTGCCTGCCTGCGGCGCTGATTCGCAGGCATCATTTCACCACCGGACTCATCTTGGAGGATCGCGGTCATGAGGTGGTGCTCCGCTCTATCGAGCCGCAAACCAAGCTCTCGTGGCCGGAGACTTACCGTGAGATGGCCGCCGCCAAGGAGGACTGGTCAGAATGGGATGCTGTGAGTTCGGATGGCGGCGAGGAAGTCCACGACTGGTCTCATCTACCGCCTCCTTTGGTCGCCAAACCACGCCGCGCACGCAAATGAAGCGCTATGAAGTCCACTGGGCGCGGCTGGACCCGGTGCTCGGCAGTGAGATCGGCAAGACTCGACCTTGCGTCATCGTCAGTGATGATCGCTACAATGCTGCGTTGCCCACGGTGGTGGTTTGTCCATTGAGCAGCACCGTGCGTCCTCGTTGGCGCAGCCCGGTCCAGATCATGTGTGCAGGCAGGGCCGCGGATGTCTGCGTGGAGCAAATCCGAACCATCA
Source organism: Verrucomicrobiaceae bacterium (assembly GCA_040381795.1). GTDB lineage: Bacteria > Verrucomicrobiota > Verrucomicrobiia > Verrucomicrobiales > Verrucomicrobiaceae > Prosthecobacter. The sequence continues at coordinate 3,216 of JBEIGR010000054.1, forward strand.
GCCAGCAGCGGCTCGCTGGGCGTCTGGGCGTGCTAACGGCCACGGAGGCATCCGCCGTGCGTCGTGTCATCACGGAGATGTATGGGCAGCTCTGATCTTCCCCGTGTCACGCATCCTCATCGCCACCGATCTGCATCAGCGGGCCGTGCTTTATGGGGCTCTGGTGAAGCTGTGCGGCGAGGTGAAGCCGGATGCGCTGATCTTAGGCGGAGACTTTTTGCATGGCACGGGGCTGCTGCCGTATGGTCGCACGAAGCAACTGACGCCAACGCAGTGCGCGGTGGAACTGCACACCATCTCAGCGCCGATCCTCTTCGTGCGCGGCAATCACGAGGACGAAAACTGGTTCGAGTTTCGCGAGGCATGGCGTTCGCTGCATCAAAAGGCTCCCCTGCGACTGAACGGTTCATTCGCCGAAATCGGCAACGTCGGCGTGATCGGCTTCCTCTGTGCGATGGGGCAGGAGGAGGCCTTTTCGGAGGGTGAGCTGCTCGGGGGAGAGCACTACGGCTATTGGCTCCCGGCTTTGTTAAAAGACCACGGCGATGCCGCACGGCAGCTTTGGGTCATGCACGAGCCACCGACGGGCACACAGCTCTCTGCAGCCGGTTCGGTGGTGGAGGGGCATGCGTGGTGGCTAGATGCGATCAAGGAGCATCAGCCGCGCATGGTCGTCTGTGGGCATGATCACGGCACGAGCATCCGAAATGGCGTGTGGCAGGAGCAAATCGACCGCGCGACGGTCATCAATGTCGGCCAAAATATGGATGGGCCGCTTCACGCGACGCTGGTCCTTGAAAAAGACGGCGTGATGGGCTGCGAACGGCTGGTTCAAAGCTGAAGAACCAACCCTGACGCATTTCGCCCACTCTTTGTCGTGGAGTTGAGCAGGCGAGAGCCGTTATGATGGGCACATGAAGCCTCTGCTTTGCCTCCTGCTGCTCGCCACTGCCTCCTTTGCCGATGACTCGGCCAAGCTCACCTCTCTGCTGGCGAAAGACGGCGTCGTGACGATTCCATCAGGTGATTACCATCTTGATGGCTCGAAGCCGATCCCGCTGCGCTCAAACACGACCGTCATGGCGCATGGCGCACGCTTCATCCTGCCGGAGGAGTTACCAGATCAGGCTCGCGTCGTCCTTTTCGCCGGGGAAAACATCGCGCACTTCGCCTGGCATGGCGGCGAGTTCATCGGGCGTGTCTTTGATCCCGCGAAGAAGGACAACACCTGGGAACCAAACGCGAACACGAAGGGAATCGAGATCACCACCACCGTCGCGGGTGGCACGCATGACCTCTTGTTTCGCGAGGTGAAGGCGAACGGCATGGCCGCAGCGGTCATCGGCGTGCATGGTTTGTCTAAAGGCGAGAGCGAGGTCATCGCCTATGCGGAGCGTGTCGCCGTAGAAAGCTGCACGCTGCTGCGCAGTGGCAAGTTCATGTGGGACTACGGTTACCTCTGGCAGATCATGACCTTTCCCGAGGCCTACGAGCCTTGGGAGGTCGAGCGGGCGAAGAAATACTTCCGCACCGATCTGATGCGCGAGGCGACCTTCAGCGCCGACCTCGTGAAGTTCGACAACACCAACCGCCCTCTCGTCGTGAGCCTCACTGGCGAGCCGAAAGAAGCGATTACCTTCATGGGCAAGGATTTGCCCAAAAACATCGTTCGCGGCCTCCAATACTTCGTCGTCGAATCCACGCCCACACACATCAAAATCGCTGAAAAGCCCAAAGGAACGCCGATTCGCTTTGAGAACGATGGAAGCGGCTCGTTAGCCTTCAACGCCCACGCCAACTACCTCGCCGCCTATGCGCCCACAGGCAGCGGAACTGGCAAAGGAGCCTTCGACATCGTCGGCGCACGCGATGTGCGAGTCACTGGCTGCCAGCTCAGCGCCATCGGCGACACCATGCACATTCAACGTTGCCGAAACATCGTCTTTGCGAATAACCACATCCTTGGCAGCCGCATGGGAGCGTTCTTTTTGGCCGAGTTCTGCCAAAACGCCACCATCACCGGCAATCTCGTCGATGGCACGAATGGCAGCCGCGTCATCAGCGTCGAGAAGAGCTGCACGGACGTCACCATGACCGGCAACACCTTCCGCAATGGCGGACGCGGCGCGTGGATCAACCAGCCTGTGAACTTCATCATGACCGGCAACGTCTTCATCAACAACACCACGAAGAACGACCCCAACCCGCGCCTCGGTCGCATCGCCTTCCAAACCGCCAAGCCCGGCCAGTTCCCCGAACTCTACTTCACCCTCTACGAACCCGGTGCAAGCTACGGACCCATCATCGTGAAGGACAACATCTTCCAACTCGGCGACCACTGCCCAGAAGAAGCCGTCACCTTTGCCCCCAATGGTCACGACCTCGTCTTCACCGGCAACACCTTCCAGCAAAGCGGTGAACGGGTTGGAAAACCCGTTCTACTGGTCGTCGATCCCACCTGTGCCCGCAGCACCATCGAAGGCAATCTCGGCGCCAAGACCTTGAAGAAGCCCGTCGATTTCAATCACGGGCGGCGGTAGTTTCATCACCATGCTCCGCCACCTCCTCACTCTTCTCACCTTCGCTTTCCTAGCCTCCGCTGCTCGTGCAGAACAGTTCGTGCTCTTTGATGTGACGTTCACCTTCACGCAGGAAGACGCGCTGAATTCGAAGCCCAGCCAGTCGCACTACTATCTCAAGGATGACCGCCTGAATCCGCAGCGTCCGAAGGATTGGACCGCGCCGGTTGATTACCGCAACGGCACCGTGCATTTGTGCCTCGAAGTGCTCGAAAAGCCGACGGGCGACCAGCCCACGTCGTGGAGCGTGTGCTACATCCCCTACAAAGGGCAGAACCACGGCTACGGCTGCATCGGCACGGGGGCGTATTCCAAGGCGGGCGTGGTCGAGAAGGATCTCGACATGACGAAGTTCTGGCAGAACAACGACCTCATCTGGAGCCAGGGCATCAAGGAGATGCACCTCGTCCTCAAAGACGATCACAATCTGCACGCCCACAAGCGCCCCGATCCCGAGAAGTTCTTCCCCACGAAAGTGCGCATGACGCTAATCCAGGTGTCGAAGGGTGCGAGGTATGATCCGAAGCAGGTGAAGTGAGCTTCACGAGTAAAAAACGGCAGGGTGGACTCATCAGGGCCGGGAACAGCGGAGCAAAGACGTTAGCAGCTTCTATTCTGGCGTCAGCGGCGCCAGCCGGTCTGCTCGATGATGGAGTTGACGGCGTTGATGACGAAGGAGGCCCAGATTTTGGCATCGCCGTCGTTGAAGTGGACGCCGTCGCTGCCGGATTTGCCGATTTCGTAGCGGGTGAAGCGGCGGGATTCGACCCAGTGGAAGCTGTGACGGGCGCAAAGCTCGATGATGAGCTGGGTGACGATGTTTTCGACTTGGGGCGGGTATTTGGTGGAATCCGGCGGGGTGATCCAGATGACGAGTTTCACCGTCGGGCCATGTTCTTTGATGGAATTGGCAAAGGCTTCGAGCAGCCGCTGCTGGGCAGGAATGCAGTTTTTGCCGCCTTCGAGCACGGTGTCGAAGTGATTGGTGCCGAGTTGGATGATGAGAATCTCGGGACGGAAGGCGGGGAGCAGTTGCTCGATCTTCGGCGTGGCATAGGCGGGGCCGCTTTTTTCATCGAGGAAGACTTTTCCGGGCCGTGTCTCGCGGTAGCCGCAGCGGGTGGTGTAAGTGGCATGTGCGGCCATCCAGCTTTGCACGCTGGAGCCTCCGGAGGCATACATGGCGAAGGCTTTGGGGCCCAGGCCTTTGAGGAACGTGGCCTGCATGACTTCACCAAAGCCTCCCACGGAGAGCGAATCGCCGATGTAAAGGATGGGCGGCACGGCGGAGAGCTTGAGAGATCCTCCCGAGACCTGCCTGCGAGTGGTGGCAGTGGTGGTGACGGTGGGCTGGGTGAAGCGCCCGGGGCTGAAGCCGGTGAGGACCGCGACCGCATTAGGCACCTTCGGATCGATCACCCAATTGGCGATCTGCATGCGGGGGGTGGGCGGGGAGAAGGTCAGAATGACATCGACGTGATCTCCAGCGGGGATGCGCAGGTCCTTCACGGTGCTCACCCATGGAAAGGGAGGTGGCTGGAGGTCTCCGGTGAAGGGGGTTTTCGACTGATTGGTGATGCGCAGGTAATGCCTGGCGGTGGAGCCGATGGCGACGGGCTCCGCGCTGCCGCGAAACATCCAAGAGAGCTTCGGGTGCGGTTCGGAGAAGGTGATATTGACCTCGATCGACTTGCCGATCTGCTTGCCGCCAAAACGGATGGCGTAGGAAAAGCGGTCTTTGGCACCGGCTTCGGCGGGCGGGGTTTCGATGCGGTAGATGGCGGCCCATTGATTGCCCCGAGCGCCGGTGGGGAAGGATTTGAAGATGGCTCCGAGTTTCGGCGGGGTGACGATGCGGAGCTCGGCTCCGACGGGAACCGAGGGGCCATCGAGCAGCATGGTGGTATCACCGGCGCGGGCGGCGGTCACAGGCAGTGCGGAACCATCCTGGGCGGAGCAGACGGCCGCGAGAGTCATCCACGCTACCAGGATCCGGCGCAGCTTTTCGAGGGGCCGAGACCGCACCGGCTGGATGTGAGGTGTCATTTCGGGAGGGGGACCGGCTTCCAATCTACCGCCTGCGTGAGATCACGGGCGGCGAGGCACCAGAAGACGATCTTGGTGGAGGGAAGAAAGGACTTATCCTTCGCGGCTTTGCGGTAAAGATTGACCCTGGCCGCCGTGGCTCCGCCGCCGCGCACGCCGATGACGGCGGGTGTCACGCCGAGAGCAGCGGTGAGGTGATCGGAGAGGCCGGTGCCAGAAGCGAGCATGTCCCCACCGGCGTGGAAAATGAGACAATGAGAATCCCCGAGCAGGAGGATGGGGGAACTCTCGGCGGGTTCGATGAGTGCGCCGCCTTCGGCTTGGCTGATTTTCCGGTACTGGAGCGTTTCACTGTCACCGGCGGCGGCGAGATCGCCGGTGATGTTGACGGCGGCTTCCTCGGCTTTGGTCGCGCCTGCTTTTTTGGCGAGATCAGGCAGGGCAGACTGGCATGCTTTGGCGAGCTCCGCGGCAGTCACTTCGCAAAGACGGGGCGTGAAGTGGGAATCGGTGCGGCAGTAGCCTGGGTCAGTGCCTTTTTGCACTTCCGCCCGGAAGATGGAGGTGAGGTCGAGCACTTCGACGCCTTCCTTCTTCAGCTTGTCGTAGAGGGTGGTCGCTGCCTTGTCGAGATCCAGACCGGCAGCGGCGTCGATGCCAGCGGCCAGCTTGTCACAGCGAATGCGGGCCTTTTCGGGAATGGGGACGAGCACGAGGCGGATGGAGCGTGCGGCGAGGGCTTGGTGAAATTCGGTGATGGCCGGGATCGGATTGGCAGCGGGCTTGAAGGCGAAATCGGGACTCGTGATGGCGGCGAGGTGGCGCAGTTCGGCACGGAGGAAGCGCCAATTCTCCGCTCCCTGAAACGGCGTCGATTCGGTGGAGGCGGATTCTTTGCGGATCAGATCAGCCGCTGGTGACTGGGCATGCAGCGTGCCGCCGGAAAGCATGGAAACGAAAAGGGCCAGGCAGGGCAGAAGGCGCGGAGAAAAGTTCATGAGAGGCGGGAAATTAGTCGGCTGAAGAGCGCACGGTGAGGGTATCGAGCCAGTTTACTGGTTGCAAGAACAGATCCCCCTCAGGCTCGGCACGGCTGAGAGGACCATACTCGGCTTCGACATCACCCCAGGCTTTGAGGGTGATTTCGATGACTTCTCCCGGACGCACTTCGGCGAGCGACGTCCAGCGGTTGTCCTTCATCGCGATGCCATAGGCGAGCAGTTCGGTGCCGCTGAGGGCGTGCCCATCTATCGCACGGACGTCACGCAGGTGAAGGGTGGCCAGATAATCCTTATAGGCGACGGAGCCGGGAACCGGAGCCGGAGAAACCGAGACGATGGTGCCAATGAGCGTCTCAGAACCGCCTGCGGGCACTTCGAGGAACTGCGATTCGGGCGCGGGTGCGACCTTGTATTCGAGCGGCTTCCATTCTCCTTCGGTGATCTGTGTGGCATCAAACTCCCAAATGACCACCTTGCAGATCTTCAGCCGGTCATGGCCGGTCTGGAGGCTGCGGGAGAGCATGGCTCGCGTGGCAAAAGCACCATCACCATTTCGCAGGATGGTGCTGACAGGGCGACCGAGAGCGCGTCCCAGATGCTCGGCGAACCCGGCACCGGTGCCCCAGCCGAGGCTCTTCTGGCTGAAGATGTTGCAGAAGCTGTCTCCCATGAGCAGCACATCGGATTCTTCGGAGTTTTGCCATCTCAGACCCGTGGCGGTGCGCACTTCGCGGATGGTGACGGTTTCCGGCGGAAACATGGTGGAGGATTCAGCGAGTCGGAGCATGCGCCGGAGATCGCCAACGGCCGTTACGGCCTGATCAGCTGCTGGAGCAGCCGGATCGGCAGCTGGCGGAAGAAGCCCTTCGGCGGCGAGAAACCGGCCCAGTTGGGCGGCCACGAGTTCGGCGGCTTCGGGAGTCCAGTGGGTGTCCGTCTTCAAATAGAGCGGGGCAGGGGTCGTCGTCCTTGCCTTGGCCTCGGCGAGCACCGGCATCAGATCGAAAACCTTCGCGCCGGTGGCCTCGACTTGGGCCTTCCACTCCGCCCAGACGGGAGGTGCCACGGGCGTATCTAGCAGGCGGTGGCCGAATTTTTCGGGATAGATGGCGAGCTTCGGCGGCACCGGCAAGAGCACGAGGTGGATGTCCCGGCTCTTGAGGTAATCCGCGAAGGCGGTGATGGCCGTGATCGGCGGAGCGTGACGATGCTTGTTCGCGGTCCGCGTCATGAAGCGGATCGCGTTGCGGTGAAACAGCCAGCCGTTTTTCCCGATGACCACCTCGTCGCTGCCCTCACCAATGGAAGAGAGCATGCCCTGCACCACCGGCTGCACCGCCATGCAATAGGGCGACTTTTCATCGTAGGCCTTTTCGACGCCCCGAAGCGCAAGGAGCACGCCGTCATTCCAGTCATGCACGCGATTCCAGAGCGAACGGTCCGCCGTCCCGCCGGAGCTTTTGAAGGTGGCGCTGGAGAGGCGGCTCCACTCGCCGCGCAGTGTCACGAGATTGATCGCCCCGATCACCGTGATGAAGCCGATGAAGACGGACAGCAGGAGCAGGCGGCCTCCCTGGGTCGTCTGAGTGGCGGAAATCTCCGCCATGGCTTCGGCTTCACCCGAACTTGCTTTGGCAATGGTGCTCATGGTCAGAAATTGAAATAGATGAAGGGATTGTAGCTCTGGCTGGCGAGCAGCGACACGCTCAGGGCGAAGAGCAGCAGCACGAAGACCGCTTTGCCGGCGGTGAGATTCCGCGTGAGGCTCCAGGACTGCGGGCCGAAGAAAGCGATGACGGCAGCGAGCAGCAGGGAGCCGCTGAGGTAGAGCGAGCTGATCGCCGGCCACACGAGCGCTGGTCCCTCGGCATTCATGAAGAAGAGCGAAGAGAAATAGCGGCCGGTGGACTCCAGTGTGGTGGCCCGGAAGGGCACCCAAAGAAAGCTGACGCCGATGAAGGTGAGCGCCATCGTGAGCGCCGAGGGGAGACGCCAGCTCACACGCCCGGAGCCAAAGCGCTCCGCCGCCAGCCACAGGCCGTGCGCCCCGCCCCAGATCACAAAATTCCAACTCGCTCCGTGCCAGAGTCCGCCGAGCAGCATGACCAGGAAGAGATTGACGTAGGTGCGCACCGGGCCTTTGCGGTTCCCGCCGAGCGTGACGTACAGGTAGTCCCGTAGCCAAGTGGAGAGGGTGATGTGCCAGCGACGCCAGAAGTCCGTCACGCCGAGGGAGCGATAGGGCGAGTTGAAGTTTTTCGGAAGGATGAAGCCGATCATCAGCCCGAGACCCACGGCCATGTCGGAATAGCCGCTGAAGTCGAAATAGATCTGGAGCGAGTAGGCCAGCATGCCGGTCCAGGCCTCCAGGGGATTCAGGGAGGCGGCATCGAAGCAGGTGTCCGCGATGCGGCCGCAGGGATTGCCAAGGATGACTTTCTTGGCGAGGCCAATGGCGAAGAAGGCGATGCCACGCGTGAATTTCTCCATCGTGTGCGTGCGGCTCAGGATCTGATCATTCACATCGCGGAAGCGAATGATCGGACCGGCCACCAACTGCGGGAACATCGTCACATAGGAAATGAAGAGCGGGAAGTTCCGCAGCGCCGCGACATGGCCGCGATACACGTCGATGGTGTAACTCATCGACTGGAAGGTGTAAAAGCTGATGCCCAGCGGCAGCGCCACCTGGAGGACCGGTCCCTGGGCGAGTTCGGTCATACCGAAAGCCCCGGCCATCTGCTGCATGGCCTCGATGCCGAAATTGAAATACTTGAAGAAGCCGAGCAGTCCTAGATTGCACGAGATGCTGACGAAAAGAGCCATTTTCTGAGCCCGTGTGCGCTCGCCACCCGCCGCGAGCGCCGGATAAACCAGACCTTCCGGAGCAGCGGAAGCGCCTTTCGCGATCATGATCCCTGCGATGTAGTCCACCGAGGTGGTGAAGAGCATGAGGAGGACGAAAAGCGGATTTGACCAGCCGTAGAAAAACAAGCCGCCAGTAGTCAGCAGGTGCGGGCGAAACCTCAGAGGGCAGAGGTAATACAACGCCAGCACCAGCGGCAGGAAGAAGAACAGAAAGACGTTTGAGCTGAAAACCATGCGGGGAGTGCCGTGGAGAAATGAGTGCCTGGCCGATGTGGCTTTTTAGAACCAGCGATTGATCATCCGGATCACACCAGCGGCCCAGTCCTGGCCCGGCTGGTCAGCATAGTGAACACCATCACCACCAGTGGTTCCTTTGATATACCGCGTCAGAGCCTTGGATCGCACCACCAAGAAACGATGACGGCGGCAAGTGTCGAGAATGATCCCTTCGACGACGCCCTCCACCGAGGTCGAAAACTTCGAGGAATCCGGCGGCGTGATCCAGATGATACGGCTCGGGCGTGCACCGGAAGATATGAGTGCTCGGGCAAACGCCTCAAAAAAGCCACGCTCCTCCTCGAGCTTCGCCATGCCATGGCGCTGAAACACATCGTAATGGTTGGTGCCAAGCTGGACGATCACCGTGTCAGGCCGGATTTTCTGTAGCAGAGGTTCCAGCTTGGGCGTGGGCATCGCAGGCGGTCGGCGTCCGTTGCGGTGTTTTTGCAGGATGTGAACACCGGGACGTGTTTCCCGGTAGCCGCAAGGCGTCACAAACGTCTTGGTGCTGGAAAGCCATTGCTGCGCCGATGATCCGCATGATGCATAAACATACACCTGTCGTGCCCCCGCCTTCTGTATGAGGTAGTTCTCCATGGCATCACCAAAGGAACCGACTGACAGCGAATCGCCGATCATGAGAACGCGCCCGATCCCGGCATGCGAAGATGTCCCGCCAGTGCCCTGCCCTGTTGTGAGCCCCCCGCATTGACACAGTAGAATCGGAACAAGGAACACGATAAGTTTGGAGGCGAGCCTCATAGGGCAGCGGGGATGCATGGGGGTTATTTTTCCTTGGAATAATCAGGGTGAAGCCTCTCGTCAGCCACTCGGATGTAGGGTGTCATGTCGAAATCCCCCACGTCGTCCTTACGGTTGACCGCAGCCCAAAGTGATTTTTCGTCGATTTCGACAAGTTCAAGATCGTAGGTGCCTCCAATTTTGAATGCGCTGAGATCCTGAACAACTTTCTTCACGTAGGACGGGTGCAGCACTAGGATTTCCTTGCCCTCATACCTGCCGGACCGCTTGCGGATGATTTGATAGCGAAAGCCGACCAGATATTCGCCATAGGGAAAGGCGGAAGGGTCCGGGATTTCGGTGCGGGCCACCAGTTTGGCCGAGACTTTGGCTGTAGGTCTGGTCACGGCGACCTCAATCGAGTCCTTGAGAATACGCGGAGGAGTGTCCCGGCAGGCATCGGCGAGCAGCGGAGCGGCCTCGATTGAGTGTGTCTGTAGATCGACGATGATCCGGCTGTAAACCTTGTCCGCCCATTCCATCGCCTCATTTCCCCAGAAATGCTCCTTGTCCCTGTCCATGACCTCGTAGGGGTACTTCGTGATTGCGCGACTGTCGATGATGGTCGCGAAGTCCCCGGCGCAATCCTCAATCTCGCGGAACACAAAATCCTGGATTTCCTCCGTGACGCTGCCGGCCTGCGGTGGCGTGATCCAGTAAATGCGCCTCAGACTGGTCGAAGTGGTGGCGAGATACTTCAGGAACGGAATGGTCAGGGACCTAATGTATTTCCGGTGATAATCCTCCTGGATGGTTTTCCGATCCTTGAAGCAACTGAAGAAATTATTGCCTATCTGGAGCACGAGCACATCCGGCTTGATCGTTTCGATCAATGTCTCGATTTTCGGCACTAGGTGGGAGGACGGGACATGTCCGCTGGGGCTGCCGTAAATATCGGCATACCGTTTGGGTTTAAAGAAATTGTCACCGGACTCGATAGAACAGAAGCCGCAGCTGGTTTTGATCTTCCCGAAGGGCGCGATCTTGGTCCAACTGAGAGGGAAAACACCACAGGCCATGTAGGTGTGCAGTTGGCTGACGACAGGATCGTTGCGCAGCAGCGTGTCGAGTTGGTCACCGAAACCGCCTAAACTCATGGAATCACCGAGATAAAGCACTCGGCAGGATGTTTCCTCCATGACCATACCCGCTCGCGGCGGCGCCCCTTCGGAAGCTGGCACCGGCTGAATGTCTCCCTGAGCCCGCGAGACAGTAAAACCACCCATCAGCCACGCCAACACGGCCAACAGGCGGCCGGCACTGAGAATTTTCCCGGCAATCGGCTGCGAACGGGAAACGAGGCTGTCAGGAAGCGAAAGTGGGTTCACAAAGGCATGAAATAAGGGAAACGAAGTCAATCGAGCGAAGCGAAAGGCACTGTAGCAAGCACCGATTCTGAAAGGCAACCAGCGGCGGCTTTTCCTGTTGGCACGACGAGCACCTTGTGCGGCCGATATTGAGGGAGGCAAGGGTAAGTTCAATCACTATTTTGTCTGCGCGGACAACGGTCAGCGGCATCTCGTCGGCAGGGTGAAATCCATGAAACAATCGCACTTTCTGAGCCAACATTTACGCAGTGTTTTTGCGAGCAGTTCCAACGGACTGCCGACAGTCCTCAAGTGTGGCAATGCAATGAGGGATACGCCTTCACCACTGTGTTCGTGTATTCCGTGAGCGCGGCGCAACTCAATATCTGGATCGACGTGGCAAGCACCAACAGTCTGCGAATGTTCGAATTGCGAGCGCTCAATCCAGCTTCAGCGAAGGCACGGGTAATGGTTCGGCAGGTATCGCACATGCACCTCTGGCGTGGAATTTTCAAGGAGTCGTGACGAAGATGACATCTGCTTGCTCACTCCGCACTTCTGCCTTCTCACGGCGACGCCAGTGGCACCACTTCCGGCGCTTCAAACGTGGGCTGGTCCTCCGCACCGAACTGCGATTTACCGGCGTCTTCCTCGTTTTCTTCACCAGCGTGGTGCTTTCGAACTGGAGTGCCTCGCCCCACATCGCGGAACAGTGATCTGGCATTCCCGCTGGATACATCTGCCGCGACTGCTCGCAGACATCGCCCGCTGCCGCCCAGTCCTTCCCGCAACCGCTGACGAACGCTGGTGTGCCCACCACTACGGCCCACGCATCAAGGAACGTTTCCACTACCGTAACATCGCGGCTACAATACTCTCGTCCGCCGCAATCCCTCCACACCACTCGCTCAAAAGGCTGATGAGAAGCACTGGTTGCCGTCAACCGACTGGCAGTTCGATCTCGATCTGAAGTAAGCGAAAAAAATCCGCGCTCCAGAGATGACGAGCGGCGCTTTCCATGCACTGTTCGGGCGAACTTATGGAACTGGCGCGCAAACTCGAAATCCTGGCCGACGCGGCGAAGTATGACGCGTCCTGCGCCAGCTCGGGGGCGGCGCGGAAGGACTCGCGCGATGGCAAAGGCATCGGCTCCACCGGTGGCATGGGCATCTGCCACAGCTACACGCCGG
>JBEIGR010000055.1:0-15233 GCA_040381795.1 Verrucomicrobiaceae bacterium
CGGTAATGCGGCTTTTTGCACCCCCCACGAAGGAAATCAGCCGCCCGCGTGGCGAACTGCGCGGGAAGTCATTCCCCTCCAGTCACACGGTGCACATGTTCGCCGTGGCCACCGTCGTGGCGTGCTTTTACCGCCGCATCGGCCTGGGCATCTACTTCCTCGCCGCCGCCGTGGCTTGGTCCCGCATCTACTGCGGTGCCCACTGGCCCTCCGACATCCCGCCGAGTATGGCCCTGGGCTTGCTCACCGGCTTGGCTGTCGTGTTTTTCATCCGACGGATGGCCCCTGAGAAGGCGGCTTGAAATTCCCCACCCCATTCACCAGCCATGCCAATCTACGAGTTCTACTGCCCGGATAACAACAAGCTCTATTCCTTCCTCGCCCGCTCGCTGGCCATGAAGGACAAGCTGCCGAAATGCCCCGATGGCCCGTCTTTGCGCATGGAGCGGCGGGTTTCGCGCTTCGCCGTCATCGGCAAGGCGAAGGAGGAATCCGCCGATGATCCCTTTGACGGCCTCGACGAGTCCAAAATGGACGACTTCATGGCGGAGATGGAGCGGGATATGGGTGGCCTCGACGAGAACAACCCCGATCCCAAGCAGCTCGGCCATTTCATGCGCAAAATGACCTCGGTGATGGGCGACAAAGCCCCGCCCGAGCTGCGTGAGATGGTGCGCCGCCTCGAAGCGGGCGAAGACCCGGAGAAGCTGGAGGAGCAGTTCGGGGGCTTCGATGAGGGAGAAGCAGGCGAAGCCCTCTTTTCGCAGATGCTCAGCCGCGTCAAAACGGCCCGCAAAGAGCCCGTCCGCGACCCAAAGCTCTACGAAATGCGGGATTACCTCGAGATCTGATCCTCCACCCGCCTTGCCAGCTCGAAATCAAGCACCGTAAGGCCCGATGCGCTGTGAGTGGTCACGCTGAAGAGCACGCGCCGCCAGGAAATCGTCAGATCGGGGTGGTGATCCATGCTTTCCGCCGCCTCGGCCACACGAGTGGCAAAACGCACACCGTCGAGGTAGCTGGCAAAGCGAAACTCTTTAACCAGCAGGCCGTTTTCGAGCCGCCAGCCGCCGAAAGCAGCCAAGCAGGCCATTTCGGCCTCGATTCGAGGTTCAGTAAGTTTTTCTCGTTTCATACCAGGGCAGATCAAAACGGCCCGAAAGCATCCTGCATTGCATTCCCGACGGCTCTCGCCTAGATACGCGGCCCCTCCCGCCAGCCCTTTTCGAATGTCCATCGCCAACACCCGCAATTTCTCCATCATCGCGCACATCGACCACGGGAAGACCACGCTCTCTGATCGCCTCCTCGAGTTCACCCACACCATCACCGTGCGTCAGCAGCAGGATCAGCTCCTCGACAGCATGGACCTCGAACGCGAGCGTGGTATCACCATCAAGGCGCACCCGGTGTGCATGAATTACAAAGCCCGCGACGGGCAGATGTACAAGCTCAACCTGCTCGATACGCCCGGCCACGTCGATTTCAGCTACGAGGTCAGCCGCTCCCTCGCCGCCTGCGAAGGTGCCCTTCTCCTGATCGACGCCTCCCAGGGCGTCGAGGCCCAGACGGTCGCCAACTTGAACCTCGCCTTGCAGCAAAACCTGCACGTCATCCCCGTCATCAACAAAGTCGATCTCCCCAGCGCCGACATCGACAAATGCAAACGCCAGCTCGAGGACATCCTCCAGCTCTCCGCCGATGAAGCCGTGCCCGCCAGTGCCAAGATGGGCATCGGTATTCAGGACATTCTGGAGGCCGTCGTCGCCCACATCCCCGCTCCGACTGATCCTGGCGATGGCTACCTCCGCGCCTCCGTCTTCGATTCCATCTTTGATGCCTACCGCGGCGTCGTCAGCTATGTCCGCGTCATCTCCGGCACCATCATTCGCGGTCAAAAGGTGCGCATGATGTCCACCGGCCTCGATTACGAAATCAAAGACGTCGGCATTTTCCGTCCGAAGATGGTCAGCTGCGAAAAGCTCGAGCCCGGTGATGTCGGTTACCTCATCGCCAACGTCAAAACCACCGCCGATGTGAAAATCGGCGATACTTTGACCGAGACACGCCGCCCAGCACCCGAGCCGCTTCCCGGCTTCAAAGAAATCCACCCACTCGTCTTCAGCGGCATTTATCCGGTCAGCACGGACGATTTCGAATCGCTCAAAGCCGCCGTCGGCAAGCTGCAGATCAATGACGCCGCCTTCACGTTCATGAGTGAAAGCTCCGCCGCCCTCGGCTTCGGCTTCCGCTGCGGCTTCCTCGGCCTCCTGCACATGGAAATCGTCCAAGAGCGCCTCCGCCGGGAGTTCAACATGGACGTCATCTCGACGTATCCCTCCGTCATCTACCAGGTCCGCAAAACCAACGGCGAAGAACTCCAGGTGGACAATCCCTGCTTCCTCCCCAGCGCCCAGGAGATCGATGAAATCCGCGAGCCCATCGTCAAGGTCAACATCATGATCCCCAACGAGCACATCGGTGATATGATGCAGCTCGTCATGGACAAGCGTGGTCAGGTCAACAACACCGAAACGCTCGACGACCGCCGCGTGCTCCTTCACACCGTTTTGCCGCTGAACGAGATCCTCGTGGACTTCAATGACAAGCTCAAATCCATCACCCGTGGCTACGGCAGCATGGACTACGAACACGCCGGCTACGAACCCGCCGAACTCGTCAAAATGGACATCCTCATCGCCGGAGATCCCGTGGATGCCTTTTCCTGCATCGTCCACCGCGGCAAAGCGGAGTTCCGTGGCCGCCAGCTCTGCGCCAAGCTCAAGGAAGTCATCCCACAGCAGCTCTTCGTCGTCGCCATCCAGGCCGCCATCGGTGGCAAGGTCATCGCTCGTGAAAGCATCAGCGCCTTGCGCAAAGACGTGACCGCCAAATGCTACGGCGGCGACATCAGCCGCAAACGCAAGCTTCTCGACAAGCAGAAGGAAGGTAAGAAAAAGATGAAGGCCATCGGTAAGGTCAATATCCCGCAGGAAGCCTTCATCGAGGTGCTCAAGAACAATTAAGGCCGCCCCTTTAGCCTGCCACCGGAAAGCCTTTTTTGGCCTGTTTTTCGATTTATCGAAAGGCAATCCTGCCTTCGGCATTTTCGCGTCCCGGCGGAGCCAACAAAAGTGGTGAAAGTTAGATGACTTTTTGGCCCCTAGAATGCTCTTGCACGCTTTCTGCCCATCGGCTAAATGCCGCCCCCTTTCCTGTCCAACCCACATGCGGCGGCGGGTAGGGAAGATCGCCTTTTTTCCCTCTAGCCCCACCCATGAACAACCCCGGTCTCCCTCCCGCTCAAGGTCTCTACGATCCGCGAAACGAGCATGACGCCTGCGGCGTCGGCTTTGTCTGTCACATGAAGGGGAATAAATCGCACTCTATCGTCGCCAATGCACTCCAGGTTCTGGAGAATCTCGACCATCGTGGTGCCTGCGTGGAGGAGAACACGGGTGACGGCGCGGGTATCCTGATTCAGGTGCCGCATGCGTTTCTCGTGAAGAAGGCCAAAGAGGCCGGTTTTGAGCTGCCAGCCCAGGGCCAGTATGGCGTGGCGAATATCTTCACCGCACGCGGTGACGATTCTTGGGCGAAGGCGAAGGAAACCTTCGAAAAGGTCGCGGTGGCGGAAGGCATGCCAGTAATCGGCTGGCGTGAGCTGCCGGTGGACAACTCCACGCTCGGCAAATCCGCGAAGGCCAGCGAACCGCTGGTGCGCCAAGTGTTTGTGAAGCGTCATGCAGCGGCGCTGGATGATCTTTCCTTTGAACGAAAGCTCTACGTGCTGCGCAAGGTGGCGAACCAAGAGATCCGCGTGAAGAAGGTGCACCCCGTGTGGTATGCGCCGAGCTTTTCCTGCCGCACGCTAGTTTATAAAGGCATGCTCACACCGCATCAGGTCGGCGCTTATTTCCTCGACCTGCAAGACCCAGACATGGAGTCGGCGCTGGCCCTGGTTCACAGCCGTTTCTCGACGAATACCTTCCCGAACTGGGAGCGCTCGCACCCTTACCGCTACATCGCTCACAATGGTGAGATCAATACGCTGCGCGGAAACATCAGTTGGATGCTCGCTCGCCAGTCGATCATCGCTTCGGACCTCTTTGGTGATGACATCAATAAGATCAAACCGGTCATCAATGTGGACGGCTCTGACTCGACGATCTTTGACAATGCGCTGGAACTGCTCGTGCTGAGCGGCCGCAGCCTGCCGCATGCGATGATGATGATGATTCCTGAGCCGTGGAGCGGCCATGAGTCGATGAGCGAGGCGAAAAAAGCGTTCTACGAGTATCACTCCTGCCTCATGGAGCCTTGGGACGGCCCTGCCTCCGTGGCCTTCACCGATGGCACGATGATGGGTGCCACGCTGGATCGCAATGGCCTGCGTCCTTCCCGTTATTATGTGACACATGACGATCTCGTCATCATGGGCTCGGAAGCGGGCGTGTTGCCAGTCGATCCGGCCAATGTGAAGCTCAAAGGCCGTTTGCAGCCGGGCAAGATGTTCATCGTGAACATGGAAGAAGGCCGCATCGTGCCGGACGACGAGATCAAAGAGAAGATCGCGACTGAGAAGCCCTACCGCGAGTGGCTCGACAAGAATCTCGTGAAGCTGGCGGACATCGCTGATGGTGATCCTGCTCCGCTGCCTGACCATGAGACGATGCTGAAGCGCCAGCAGGCCTTTGGTTACACCTGGGAAGACCTCCGCATGCTGATGACGCCGATGGCCCGCGATGGCGTGGAAGCGATTGGCTCGATGGGCACGGACATCCCCATCGCCGTGCTCTCGAACAAGGCCAAGCTGCTCTACGATTACTTCAAGCAGCTCTTCGCCCAGGTCACGAATCCGCCGATCGACTGCATCCGCGAGGAAATCGTCACGTCGCCCGTCACGACCATCGGTCGCGAAGGCAACCTGCTCGATCCGAAGCCGGAAAGCTGCCATTTGATCGAGCTGAAGACGCCTATCCTTAGCAACGAGGAACTCGCCAAGCTCAAAGCCATTGCCAGCGGCGAATTTGCCTCCGCGACGCTCGAAATTACCTTTGACCCGAAGTTGGGCGAAAAAGGCCTCGAAGCCGCGATGGATGCGATTTGCGCCCAAGCGGACGATTTGATCAAAACAGGCCGCAACATCTTGATTTTGACGGATCGCGGCATTTCGGCCTCTAAGGCTCCGATCCCGGCCTTGATGGCCGTCGGCGGTCTGCACCATCACTTGATCCGCCAAGGCACCCGCACCCAGTGCGACATCGTGCTGGAGTCAGGCGAGCCGCGTGAAGTTCATCACTTCTGCACGCTGATCGGCTACGGCTGCGGCGCGATCAATCCTTACCTCGCCTTTGAAACGCTCGACGACATGATCCGCCAGGGGCTGCTCGTGAACGTGGACCACAAGAAGGCGGTTTACAACTTCATCAAAGCCGCCACGAAGGGCGTCATCAAAGTGGCGTCGAAGATCGGCATCAGCACGATGCAGAGCTATCGCGGTGCGCAGATCTTTGAAGCCGTGGGCCTCTGCAAGAGCGTGGTGGAAAAATACTTCACCTGGACCGCCACTCGCGTGGAAGGCAGCGATATCAAGGTGATCGCCGAGGAGTGCATCCAGCGTCATCAGCGTGGTTTCCCGGATCGCGATTCGCAGGTGCATGCGCTTGATGTGGGCGGTGACTACCAGTGGCGCAAAGAAGGTGAAGCTCACCTCTTCAACCCGCTGACGATCCACACGCTGCAAAAAGCCGTCCGCACGGGCAATTACGACACCTTCAAGCAATACTCCTCGCTGGTGAACACGCAGGTGAAGCAGATCTACACGCTGCGTGGCCTGCTGGACTTCAAAGCGCAGACTCCGGTGCCGCTCGACGAGGTCGAGAGCGTGGAGAGCATCATGAAGCGCTTCAAAACCGGCGCGATGAGCTACGGCTCCATCTCCAGCGAAGCGCATGAGTCCCTCGCCATCGCCATGAATCGCATCGGCGGCAAATCGAACACCGGTGAAGGTGGCGAAGACCCCGAGCGCTACACTTGGACCAATGAAAAGGGCGATTCGAAGAACTCCGCCATCAAGCAGGTCGCCTCGGGTCGCTTTGGCGTCACCAGCCTTTACCTCAGCCAGGCGAAGGAAATCCAGATCAAGATGGCCCAGGGTGCGAAGCCCGGTGAAGGCGGCCAGCTTCCTGGTGGCAAGGTTTATCCCTGGATCGCCAAGGTGCGTCACTCGACGCCGGGTGTGGGCCTCATCTCCCCGCCTCCGCATCATGACATCTACTCCATCGAGGATTTGGCTCAGCTCATCCACGACTTGAAGAACGCAAACCGCGCCGCACGCATCAGCGTGAAGCTCGTTTCCGAAGTAGGCGTCGGCACCATCGCCGCAGGTGTGGCGAAGGCACACTCGGATGTCGTGCTCATCTCCGGTTACGATGGCGGCACCGGTGCCTCGCCGCAGACCTCGGTGAAACACGCTGGTCTGCCCTGGGAACTCGGTCTCGCTGAAACGCATCAGACTTTGCTCCTGAACAACCTGCGCTCGAAGATCGTCGTCGAGGCCGATGGCCAGATGAAGACCGGCCGTGACATCGTCATCGCCGCGCTGCTCGGTGCCGAGGAGTTTGGCTTTGCCACCGCGCCGCTCGTCACCATGGGCTGCATCATGATGCGCGTCTGCCATCTGAATACCTGCCCCGTCGGCGTCGCCACGCAGGACCCGCAGCTCCGTGCTAAATTCAGCGGCGATCCCGAATACGCCGTGAACTTCATGAAGTTCATCGCCATGGAAGTGCGTGAACTCATGGCTCAGCTCGGCTTCCGCAAGCTGGAGGACATGGTGGGCCGCACGGACATGCTCGAAGCACGTCATGCCGTCGATCATTGGAAAGCTCGCGGCATCGACCTCAGCAATCTGCTTTACAGCCCGAAAGTGGGCCCCGAAGTCGGCAAATTCTGCTCCGAGGCGCAGGACCACGGCATCGACAAGAGCATGGACATCACCACGCTGCTGCCGCTTTGCAAAGACGCCATCGAGAAGGGCGAGAAGGTCAAGGCCACGCTCCCGATCCGCAACGTCAACCGCACCGTCGGCACCATCCTAGGCAACGAGATCACCAAGCGTCACTGGCAGGGCCTGCCGGACGACACCGTGCACCTGCACTTCCAGGGCAGCGCCGGTCAGAGCTTCGGAGCATTCGTGCCGAAAGGCGTCACGCTCGAAATCGAAGGCGATACGAACGACTACATCGGCAAAGGCCTCAGTGGCGGACGCCTCCTCGTCTATCCGCCTGCCGCCAGCACCTTTGCCGCCGAGGAAAACATCATCGCGGGCAATACCGCGCTTTACGGAGCCACCAGTGGCGAACTCTTCCTGCGTGGCATGGCCGGCGAACGCTTCGCCGTGCGTAACAGCGGCGTGGATACCGTCGTCGAAGGCGTGGGTGACCACGGCTGCGAATACATGACTGGTGGCCGCGTCGTCGTGCTCGGCACCACGGGCCGGAATTTCGCCGCAGGCATGTCCGGCGGCATCGCCTACGTCCTCGATGAGAAGGGCGACTTTGCCACCCGCTGCAACGCAGGCATGGTCGATCTGCTCAAACTGGAGGACAAAGAGGAGATCGACAGCCTCTACGAACTCATCAAGAAGCACGCCGACCTCACCAAGAGCCAGAAGGCCTTCAAAGTCATCGCCCTCTGGGAGCAGAGCGTGCCGCAGTTCGTCAAAGTGCTGCCCCGCGACTACGCCCGCGTGCTCAAGGCCCTCCAAAAGGCCAAAGACGACGGCCTCGTCGGTGACGACGCCCTCATCGCCGCCTTTGAGAGCAACTCCAAGGACGCCGCCCGCGTGGGTGGGGGCTAAAATTTGGCCTTTTGAGATTCACCTTCACCGAGTAAACTCCCAACATGCTCACCAAGTACATCCAAGCTGCCATGCATGAGGCTCAATATGAGATCATGGAAGACGGCCGCTTTTTCGGCAGCATTCCCTCCCTTCAGGGGTGCTGGGCCGATGGGGATACCTTGGAGGCGTGTCGGGACGAGCTTGAGTCCGTGCTGGAAGACTGGATGGCCCTGAAACTGCGTTTTGGTGACACCATGCCCGTCGTCGGAGGCATCGACTTGAACTACAAACCCGAATCCGCCTATGCCGAAGCCTATTAGTTGGCGCGAAATGGTTCGCCGACTACGGCAAAGTGGTTACGAAGGCCCGTCCTCAGGAGGAAGTCATCCCCTCATGCGTCGCGGTGAAGAAACCATCCACATCCCGAATCCCCACGGCAAAGACATCGACTGGACCCTCATGAAACGAATCCTCAAGCAAGCCAAGATTGATCCCAAAGAGTGGGACAAGCTCGCTTAAAACTATCCTTCCTTCACTTTTCACCGCAAGACACACAGACATGGGAAAACCAACCGGCTTCATCGAATTCACCCGCGAACTCCCCGCTGACCGCGATCCGCTCGAGCGTATCAAGGACTGGAAGGAAATTCATCTCCACCTGCCCGTAGAGAACCTCAAAAAGCAGGGCGCACGCTGCATGGACTGCGGCATTCCTTTCTGCCACAGCGGCACGCTCATCAGCGGCATGGCCAGCGGCTGCCCGATCAACAACCTCATCCCTGAGTGGAATGATCTGATCTATCGCGGCCTCTGGAAGGAAGCGCTCGACCGCCTCCACAAGACCAACAACTTCCCCGAGTTCACCGGCCGCGTCTGCCCCGCCCCGTGCGAAGGCTCCTGCGTGCTCGGCATCAACAACCCGCCCGTCACGATCAAGAACATCGAAGTCTCGATCATCGACAAAGGTTGGGAAGAAGGCTGGGTGAAGCCCGAGCCGCCTGAAAAGCGCACCGGCAAAAAAGTCGCCATCATCGGCTCCGGCCCCGCCGGCCTCAGCGCCGCCGCGCAGCTCAACAAGGCTGGCCACACCGTCACCGTTTTTGAGCGTGCCGACCGCCCCGGCGGCCTCCTCATGTATGGCATCCCCAACATGAAGCTCGACAAGAACGAAGTCGTCCTCCGCCGCGTGAAGCTGCTCGAAGACGAAGGCGTCACCTTCAAGTGCAACGTCAACGTCGGCACCGACATCACCGCCGAGCAACTCCGCAAAGACTTCGATGCCATCATCGTCGCCACCGGAGCCACCAAACCACGTGATCTTCCGATCCCCGGCCGCGAGCTGAAGGGCATCCATTTCGCCATGGACTTCCTCACCGCGAACACCAAGGCGGTGCTCGACCCCAGCGGCAAATACATCACCGCCGACGGCAAGGACGTGGTCATCATCGGTGGTGGCGACACCGGGACCGACTGCGTCGGCACCAGTCTCCGTCACGGCTGCACGACCGTCACGCAGCTCGAAATCATGGCTAAACCGCCCATGAACCGCGCCGCGAACAATCCGTGGCCCGAATGGCCCAAGACCTACAAGATGGATTACGGCCAAGAAGAAGCCGCCGCCAAGTTCGGCGACGATCCTCGCGTCTATCTCACCACCGCCACCCACTTCGAAGGCGATGCCGACGGCAACGTGAAGGCCGTCCATGTCGTCGATGTCGAGTGGAAGAAAGACGACAAAGGCAACTTCGGCCCGCAGAAGGTCGCTGGCACCGAAAAAGTCCTCCCCGCGCAGCTTGTGCTGCTCGCCATGGGCTTCCTCGGCCCCGAGCAGCCCCTCGTCGAAGCCCTCAAGCTCGAAACCGACCCCCGCAGCAACGTCAAAGCCGAGCACGAGAAATACACCACCAGCATCCCCGGCGTCTTCGCCGCCGGCGACTGCCGCCGTGGCCAATCCCTCGTCGTCTGGGCCTTCAACGAAGGCCGCGGTGCCGCGAGAGAGTGCGACCGTTTCTTGATGGGCGCGACGAGCTTGCCGTGATTTGAGCTTCTACTGATTCGAAGAGCGTCCCTGACAACGGGGGGCGCTCTTTTTCATTTAGGATGACAAGGTCGTCGGGCTTCTTTTAGCATGGTAGAATGAGAAAGCATTCATTCCGAACCATTCTGCTGTAGCTCGGCTGCGCGGCTCCAGGTTTGATGAAGGGTCTTTTGGTAGTTTTCAAAGCTCTTGGCGCTCTTGGGATCTTTGATGCCGAGGAGCACTTCATCGGCCTTGATGCGCTGCATGAGCTTGTCATTGAGCGGAGCCGCTTTGGCATCTACGCGGGCCGTTTCCATCATGTTCGTCATGGCGATCTCGATGGGGCCGTCTCCGGCGCTGGCGGCTATTTATAATCATGCGGAAGACGCAGTGTGCTTTTGTTTTGCTCGACGAGGGTATCACGCAGCGAGCGGAAGACTTCCTGGAGGGCCTGACGCATGAGTTCCTGCCTTTCTTTATCGAGGGACCCATCCTGACGGATGAGCTTGTTCACTTCATCATTGCCTTTCGCTCGATAACTGGAGGCCGTCATGTTGTGCGTAAAGGCAGCCATCTCGAAGAACTGCTTCTACGTCCATTTGTCGAAGGAATGGTCATGGCACTGGGCGCACTCCATGCGGGTGCCGAGGAAGATGCGGGTGGTGTTCGAAAGGTTGTCGAGCGGCATGCCCCGATCACGCATGTAGTAGCCGATGGCACCGGTGTCGAAGCAGGAACCTTCGCTGGAGACGAGTTCGCGGTCCATTTGGTCCCAGGGTTTTTTTGCGCGAAGGGAGGCCCGGAGGTAGTTCAGGTAGTTTTCCGCCGTGGTGCTACCAGCGACGCCCTGGCTCAGTGCACGGAGCACATCGGCCCAGTAGTTGAAGAAGTGCTGCACATAGCCTTCGGAGGCCAAGAGGCTGTCGATGAGCTTCGCCCGCTTGTCTGTGGCGATGCAGTCGTGGACTGCCTTGGCCTCTTCCAGAGTAGGAATGCGGCCCGCGACGTTGAGATAGGCGCGGCGGAGGAAGGCGGCATCATCGACGAGCGGGTTCGGCGTGATTTGGTGTTTCTGCCAACTCTGACCGAGCAGGGCGTCGATTTGTTTGGAGGCGGCGGTGGTGCCAGCGGCCTGCAATGGCGCGATCAAGCAGGAGGAGACAGCGACGAGCGAGAGGGGCAGCGTGGCTTTCATACGTGCGGAAACGCGGCGGTGAGCTGAGGCGCGCCAGACGAGGCGCAGAATGCCAATTGCGGCACATTGGATGCCCAGCGGCGTCTTGCCAGGGAAGATCTCCAGACGAACAAAATGACCGGCTCATGGCTGAGAGCGGACTCTGAGATTGTCATTTTAAAACGGATTCGATAACGTCCAGACTATTCACCTTCGCGACATGCCGTCTCCCCTGCTCTGCCGCTTTCTTTTGCTCCTGCTGCCCGGCCTGCTGCTGTGCTCATGCTCCACGACCAATCACCTGCTGAAGGCGAGGCCAGTGAAGCTTTCCCCCTTCTTTGAGCATCGGTCCAAGGCCCTCGACACGAAGGGGCGGCTGCCATTTCAGAAAGTGTGGACTTCGGCTGACCCGAACGTGCTCCAAGTGGGAAACGCGGCCAGGGATATCTATATCGCCCCGGTGACGCTGACGCATCTGCGACCGCCGAAGAAGGCGGTGGCACGTCAGGAGATACGCTGGGGCCTTCAGCGGCAGGAAAAGTGGATGGCGTGGAAACTGCGTGAGGAATTCGCGGCGGCCATCAAGAACTCTCCAAGGCCTCGCTACCGTCTCGTCAAGCAGCCAGGTCGTGGCGTCCTCACGCTGAAGCTCGCGATCACCGAACTGAATCCCACCAGCCCAAATGGCAATGCGGCGCTCACCTTGATGAAAGTGGCGGTGACGCCCGCAGCGGGGCTAGCGAGATGGTTCACCACAGGAAACATGGCGATCGAAGGCAAAGTGACCGCAGGAGATGGCGGCAGAGTGTTTTTCCAGTTCGCGGACAACGAGGCGGATAAGCTGACCTTCTTCAACGCTCGCGATTTCCTTCCCTACGGCCATGCGGAGCACTCGATGCGTGACTGGGCGGAGCAGTTTGAGAAAATGACGCGCCGTGAGGCCGGGCTGGTGCTGAAAGACTCAAGCGCTGTCACGTTGAGGCTGCATTAAGCGGGCAACCCAGCTCACGCGTATAGCCGATCGACGAGGCCACGGACTCTCTCGCCGGGCAAGGCACCGGTTTCCATTTGGTTCATCACATAGGTGAAGGAGATGGCGTTCTCAGGATCGGCAAAGGCGAGGCTGCCTCCGGCACCTGGATGACCGTAGGCACGCGGCGAGGGGCCGTAGAGCTGACGGAGCTTTTGGCCGTGCGTTTCGGACTCAGGATTTCGGTCGAGCGGATCGTGCATCACCCCTGCGGCAAAGGCGAGGGGCGTGAGGAGGACCACATCATCATTCTCGCAGATGGTTTCTTCGAGCTGCTTCAGCACGGCCTGCGGAACGACTTCGAAGCCTTTCCAGCGGCCAGCATCGGCGAGCATGGCATAGAATTTAGCGAGTCCGCGAGCGCTGCCCACGCCGCCCATGCTGGCATAGCCACGAGCCCAGGAATCGCT
Organism: Verrucomicrobiaceae bacterium; assembly: GCA_040381795.1. GTDB lineage: Bacteria > Verrucomicrobiota > Verrucomicrobiia > Verrucomicrobiales > Verrucomicrobiaceae > Prosthecobacter. Next base: position 12,481 of record JBEIGR010000055.1, read on the forward strand.
TTGATTGAAATCACTCACGGCATTGAGCCCAAAGGGCGATTGGAAGGTGCGGAGGGTGAGCGAGTTCGGCGTGTTGAAGGCTTTGAGGAAGGGCTGGTCTGCGGCGGCGATGCTGATTTTGCCGGGATAGATGGGCGAGACACGCTCAAACTGCTCGGGCGGCAGGCCGATCCAAAAATCGAGGTCCATTGGGCCACCGAAAATCTCATGGAAGTACTGGCCGAGCGATTCCGAGCCGGTGAGACGGCGCACGATCTCATCCATGAGGAATCCAAAGGTGCGGGCGTGGTAACCCTGATGCTCGCCGGGCACCCACAGCGGCATCTGGCGCTCCAGCGCTTCGACGACGGCTTCGTAGTTAAAGATGGGCACGCGTTCATCCAAAGCACAAAGCCCAGCCGTGTGGGTGAGGAGATGCAGAAAGCGCACATCGGACTTTCCACCACCGACGAATTCGGGCCAAACCTCCGCCACGGGGCAATCGAGCGGCAACCCGGCCTCGTGAAGGGCCATGAGGCAACACACTGCGGAGGGTGCCTTCGTGGCGGACCACACCGGCACGAGCGTGTCCTGAGTCCACACACGGGTGCGGGCACGATCACAATGGCCATGGCCGAGGTTCAATATCTCACGCCCTTCCTGCCAGATGGAAACGGAGGCTCCCATCTCCCCGCGGGTGCGGAAGCTCTCCTCAAACCACGCGGTCACGGCCGCGAGCTGCCGGGGCGAGACAGGCGTGATCATGCGGGCGTGCCGATGTGAAGATGCTCCCGCAGGGCGGCAAGGTCTGCATCCTTCCTGGCAAAGCGGCGGAGGGATGGATCCAAATCAAAGGCCTGACGCAAATACCGCAGCGCTTTGTCCACCTCGACGAGCTTCGCGTGGTAGCAGCCCATGTTATAAAAATACTCCGGCTTCGTGCGGAGAGAGGCGGGGCCACGACCGAGAAAATCGAGTGCCTCGGCGGTGCGGTTCATCTCATGCAGGCAAAAGGCCGCGTGAATGAAGCCGCCAGGCTCCGAAGGCTCCTGCTGGCAGAGTTTGGCCGCCAGTGCAAAGGCCTCCTCCCAGCGCCGCTCGCCCATCAGGCACAGCAGCGTGATCTCGATCACATCCACCCGCCCATGCGCCGCTACCGGCAGCGCCGCCAGCTCCTCGCGGGCCTCCGCATGGAGGCCGAGCTCGACATAGCCCTGAGCGGCTGCGATGCGGCGATTGAGTTCAGTCATTCGGGAGTGGCTTTGATTTCGGAAAGGAGACCGATGAAACCTCAAACCACCGGAAGCGACAAGGTTTTTTCACGATCTCAAGATGCCGGCACCGATCTGGTGCGCCCGGCGAGTGCGGTTTCGAGCATGAGCACTGCCAGGAGGCCCATCAAAAACCACCACCAGAGGTGCTGGCTCTGCTCGGTATCGGAGGCCGTGAGGCGCTGATCCGTGGTGGCCGATTCGTTTTGAGGCTCGGAAGTCGAAGAGAGCTTCAAACCATATTCCGAGAGCCTCGATGGCTCGAGCGGCAGCACGCGGCCTTCCTCTGGCGAAAGGTTCACGGCGTAGGTTTGGGTATGCGCGACGCTTTGAACCTTGTGAAGGCCGATCTGGCTCGTGGTGAAGGTTTCGCTAGGTTTGAGGCGGTGCGTCTTGTTTTCGGGATCGGTGATGGTGTGGGCTTGGGTGACGTCGAGTGGCAAAGCATCGCCAACGAGCAGCGTGGCCGCTGGATCGTGGCTGAAACCGGCGGCGGCGAGCCAGCCGTAGAGGAGCGGGACGAATTTCGTGCTGAGGGCAAACTGGCTGTCGCTCGGGTGCCAGCCGGAGGCGAGGACGATGAGCGTGCCTTTGCCGATGCGGGCGCTGAGGATGGCGGGATGGCCATTGTCGAAGGTGGCGAGCGTTTCGAGCGATGGATCGGCCGTTTTGATCTCGATGTGGCGATGCTTCCAGAAGCGGAGCTTGGTGAAGTCACGCAGTTTGGGATCGGCGAAGGGTTTTAATAATGGGTGCTCGGTTTTGACTTCGGCGAGCATGCGATACTCGTCGCTGGTGCCAGGCGTGACGGCGACCTCAAAACCAAGTGTTTTGAGCAGCTTGGCATCATTCGGGGCGGCGACGAGGAGGCCGCCGCGTTCGAGGTAGTCTCGCAGCCCCTCCGGGGCGGCATTGCCGACGATGAAAAGGATGTCTGGAGCCTGTGCGGGCATCTTCTCATTAGCTGTGAGCTGTGGAGCGAGCGTGGCAGTAGGCTGCAGGGCGCGGGCGAGGTAGTAGAGCGGCGCGGAGGCTTCGTCGCGGGTGGAATCTTTGCCGAGGAAGTGGATGCGCACGGTACGCGGCTGCGGCGGGGCGATGAAGATGCGGTTGTCGAAGTCGTGGGTGTCGCCGCTGAGGTTCAGCGTGGTGGCGTTGGTGGAATTCGGCGGCGCGGTGAGGATGCGTGAGGCTCCGGGCGGGATCTGCGCGGTGATGGCGTCTGATTTCGGCGCGTCTTGCCAAGCGAGAGTGAAATCGCGGAGGGCGGAGTCGCGAGTGTTGGAGAGACGGATGCGGACGAGGGCGTCCGCGCTCCTGTCGTCTTCGCGAGCGGCGAGGGCGATGCTGAGGTTGTCGTTGGTGGCGGGATCGAGGCGGTGGACGCTGAGGGTGAGTTCGGCGGGCCAGGCGATGGTGCGGAGGGCGTCGAGCTTGGTCCCTTCTTGAAGGTCGGAGATGAGATGGATGCGTTTTTTGAGCGAGGTGGTGCTGGAATCGAAG
>JBEIGR010000056.1:0-15227 GCA_040381795.1 Verrucomicrobiaceae bacterium
CCGTTTGCGTAGCTCACCCCAAGCGCGGCTTGTGCTTCGGCAGTTCCTTGTTCAGCAGCCATGCGGAACCATCGCACTGATTCTTTCTGGTCTTGGTGAACTCCTCGCCCGATTTCAAAAAGCAAGCCTAACGCCGATTGTGCTTCGGCATGTCCTTGTTCAGCAGCTTTGTGAAACCAGTTCGCCCCCATTTTTTCGTCTTTGGGTAGAAGCTTGCCCTTAAAGAAAAAAATTCCCATCTCATATTGTGCCTTCACATCGCCATTCTCAGCCTTCAAACGTGTGGTCTTAACATGATCCTCCTCCGCATGAAGGGAGTAAGCCAACAAAAGAACAAAGCATAACGGCTGAAGGGCTCTAAGCATGGGCATAGAATAAATCGACAGATTGGGGATAAGGCAAGTGCGCAAGCGACCAGAAGCCTAACGCTTTCTCCACTCCCACGGCGGCACGGGCGCAGGATCACGCCACAAGCCGCCGATCTCGTTTCCATCGTCTTGGCTGGCTTTGACCTTCGTTTCCTGTTCGTTTCCATCAAACGGCCTTCGTTTCCGCTTCGTTTCCACGCCGTTTCCGATACGTGGCTTTGTTTCCCGTTTCCCGCCCTAGGGGAGGAAATTGGAAACGAAGGCTTTCAAAGCGTCTCCTTGGCCTTGTAGTCCCGGCCTCCATTCTTAGTTACAAGTCCTGCGTCCATTAGCTTCTTCGCCCATTTGCTGATCGTTGGTGCTGTGGTGTTCAGCAAGGCGGCTAGGTCTGTTGCACTTCCCACGCCGTCGCGGATGTGCTGCAAGAGTGCGTCGCTGCCGCTAAAGGTTTCGCTCGTGATGGTGATCCGGCTTCCATCATCCTGCATGGTCCAGCGAAGCGGCTGCGCGTCCTGGCCTTGGCAGTTGCGGCATTTGGAAAAGCTGGTGATGAACTGCTTGCAGCGTGATCCTTCCTCGCTGGCATCCTTCAAGCTGATGATCCAGTGTGCCGGGTCTTCGCGGCGTGAACCTCCGCGCATTTCGCCATTGCGTCCGGCGTGATGGACGATCAGAACGGTGATGCCACGGCGGCGCAGACTCAGGAGCCAGTCTTTGATCTTGTCGAAGTCGTCGTTCTCATTCTCACGCATCCCGATCTGTCCGGTGCTGAGATTGTCGATGATGAACAGAGAGCCGTCTGGCAACATCGCAGAGAGTCCGGCCTGATGGATGGGGCTGGCAATGTTTACGCTGATGGCTTTCTCCATGTAAACATGCTCATTGCTCAACCAGCGGAAGGCGTCGGAGTCGATGCAGATTTTCCGCGCTCGGTCTTGAACGTCGGGCAGGTTCATTTCTGCATCGAAGTAGTACACGGGGCGCGGCCCCTCGCCTGCCTCCCATGATCCAAGGGCAATGCCATTGGATACAGCGTTGCCGATCAGCATGGCGAGCCAGCTCTTGCCGTGTCCACGGGGGGCAAAGACGTATCCAAGATCACCTTCGCGGAGCCATGCACCCAGCAAGCGGGGGCGCGGCGGAATATTCTTGGCTGCGAGTTCTCTCGCGCTCAAGAGTGCGCTGGCGAAGTCGATGAGCGGCGGCGATGAACTTGGCGAGTTTGCGGCTTGCTTTATGGGTGGGTGCCAATCCTCAACCGGGGCAGCGTGAAGGTGTGCCTTGCCGTGATGAACAAGGACATCTTTTGCGTCTTTGATGGGTGTTTGCGTCGTGCTCATGCGGTCAGGTTTTGATAGTTGAGTTGATGCCAGCAAATGCGTTTGGCGGTGCCGTGCAGAATGGCGGCGGTGTCCTCGAAAAAGTGTTGGCCTGCGGGGTCGTTGTCGGGCCAGAAGTGAACCGCCCGGCCTGCAAAGAGTGGTTTCCAAGTCACATCAAATCCGTTCGCGCCTGACGTTGCGACGACGCAGGTGCCAGCATTAAACGGGTCTTCATATCCCGCCTCGATAAGCGCGGCGGCGGTGCTCTCCGATTCGACTAGATGCACGTCTGAGATAAAGGGCGCGGAGCGTGTGAGCCGGTGGGAACGCCACGGGCGGCGGAGTTCTCCGACTCGCCAGAAGCGCGGTTTGCCCGTGCCAAACGGATCACGAATTTTATACCCGCCGTCGCCAATGTAAGCCAAGCGCGGCATTGTCAGTGTGCAGGTGCCGCCGTCTTGCTTTGTGAGGGTGAAGCCAGCAGGGACGATGCCTAGCGCGTCCAGCGATGGCGTAGTGAGCTTGCGCAGGGTGTCTGGTGTCAGGTTGATCTCACGGGCGAATGCCTCGCGCAACGTGGCATCAGCATTGAGGCGTGTGCGCCACGGTGCCGCCATGCGCTCCAGTTCATCGGCTGGAATCGCCTTGGATGGCTTCGGCTGTTTCTGAATGGGCGCTCGGTGGGCTGGCGGCTTCATCGTCGGGACGGCTCCGATCAGCGCGGCAATCTCTGCGACGATGGTGCGGAACTCTCCCTTTGCGCTTCGTCCAGTGCGCAGGGCATGAAGCTCGATCACGCTACCGCCGGTGCCGCACGGGTGGCAGAACCAGAGCCATGCCGCGCCGTCCAGCTTGGCGGTGAAGCTCGGTTTGCTGTCTTGATGCAGTGGGCAAATAGCAGTTAGACGTGAGCCGTTAGCGCCTAGCTGCGGCGGGTGTCCAATGGCTTGCAGGTATTCCGGCAAGCGTGTCTTGAGTTCGTCCGCATCGTGGCGGGGAAAGTTGTTCATGGGGTGCAGGGTTTGTTGCACCGGGGTCAATTTCGCCTACAGTCCGCGTAACCACACGCAGGGCCGGGCGGGCGAAAGTCTCCCGGCTTTGTTATGCTTGGGCGCGGGTTCCTGTACTGGCTTGCTTTCGAGCCTTGGGCTGGATGTGGAAGCGGTCGCGCAAGGCGGCCTCTACTTCCGCAAGATCGAACCGGATAGACTTCCCGATCTTGAAAAACGGCAGGACGCCGTTGCGAGTGAGTTCGTCAATCGTGCGAAGGGAAAGGCCACAATATGCGGCTGTCTCTTTGCGGGTTTTCTTCGCAGTGGGGAGACTGGAAGCGATAGTGTGTGATGTTGCGTTTGGGTTCATAAGAACGCGGGACGCTGCATCTGGCGCTATTCGTTATTTACCCGATTTTCTGTGCTTTTTTGCAGCGGATTGAGCGGAGTAATTGTCCTTAGCTCGAAGTGTCTGTTTCCCACCAACCCGAGGTCCGCGCTTTAGTTTGATGTGGAATAGCCCTGCCGTTTCCAACGCTTCGCGCCACTTTTTGACCGTTTCGTCTGATAGGTCTGTGATGCCGCAATAGAGGTCCGCATAAAGCCGGATCGAAGCATCACAGAAAGGGGTGCCGTTTTGCTTTGCTTCGTCCACCAATCGAGACATGACCACGTTTCTTGCTTGATCGAGGTCTTTCCTCCCACGCTTTCGCGTGCGTCCTGAAATCTTAGGTAGGCCGTCAAAGCCTCCCGATTCCCAGCACTTTGCCAGCTTTCGCAGAGCGTCAGCATCACGATCACGAAAGCTCTTCAAAACCCAATTGCCAATCCCGATTGCAATCTTAGCAGACACCTCTGGCGAACCAGCCAGTTTCTCCACCAGGCATTGCATTGAAATCTTTGCTTCCGGCCAATCGGCGGCGACCTGAGTTTTCAGGGCAAAACTTTCGTTGAACAGCTTTGCCTGAACGTCATCAAGCGGGTGAGAAGGAATGCTTTGGAGTAGAGTTTTCATGCGGCCTCCTTCATGGAAATAACATTCGCAGGAACTGCCGTCTGCGGCGTGATGGCAAAGAACGCCTTGGCATCCTCCGGCGTGGCAAGTTCGCGGTAGTGCTGGAACAGAACGGCGGTGTTGGTGTGGCCGAGTTGGAGCGCGGTCTTGGCGGCGTCTTCATGCAGAGCGAGGTGGTAGCTGGCGAAGCTATGGCGGCAGGCGTTCGCAGGCCATGCCACTTTGGAGTCTTTCCGGGCGAGGTCGAAGCGGTCCTTGTGCCGCATCTCTGTCAGGCGCACGGGGCCGGAAAGGAGGGCGTGAGGCTGCAGCCATGCGCGGAGGTTTGCGGGGATCTCCACGAGGCGGCGCTGGCTGCTCTTGGCGTTCTCCGCTGTGACTTCAATGAATCCGCGTCTGAGGTCGATCTGCTGCCAGTCCAGCCGCTGAATCTCCGCCGTGCGCAGTCCGGCAAAGAAGCCGATGGCGAGGGCGGGCACGATCTCGGCAGGGGCGGCAGTAAGCAGCGCGGCGGTATCCGCTGGCGTGAGGATGCCGGGAGCCTTGCGAATGACCTTCACCTTGGCGGCGCGTGCCACCGGGTTTTCATCCGTGTAGCCACGGCCTGCGGAGTAGCCAAAGAAGTTGTGAAGCAGGCGGCGGTGCTTGTCCTTCGACTGCGGGGCGTTCTTGAGGCCGAAAACCCACGCGTCCACGTCCTTTGTCGTGATCTCGGCCACGAGGCGCTTGGCGTGCTTCTTGGCGAAGCGTTCCAGCCGATAGGTGAAGTCGCGGAGATGAACCGCGCTCACGCCTTCCTTTCGGCGTGTTTCGACAAACTCGTCATAGGCCGCGAGCACGTTCACCGAACGGCGGCGCAAGTGCAGGTGATCGGCGTAGAACGTCAAGGCGGCGTCCAGGGTGAAACCCTTCACGCCTGCCGCTGCGAAGCTCTCAGCCAGCTCTCGGGCGCGAATGACGGCCTTCCGCTCGTCGTCGGTGAAGTCGGCGTGTTTCCGGCCTTCGTTCAAAAGCTCCACACGCTTTTCCGCCATGAAGGCGTCCGCGCCCTCCGGGCCGCTGCGAGCGGTGAAGTATTTCTGGAGGTAGGTTTCCCCCTGCCGGAAGGTCACGCGGAACTTGTAGCGCGGGTGTTTGACCTTTTTGATGGTGATGATCTCGCGGGCCATGATTGCGCCAAGTTGCACAGAAACGCACCAAAAGCCAGCTAAAAACCATTACAGAACCATTACAGCGAAGTTTTACCCCTGTATTTACAACAAGGTTGACGGTCTCCGAAGCCGCATATCCAGGTTCGATTCCTGGCGGGCGCACCAGCCGGAAAACGGCTTAGCCCCTTGTTTATCAAGCCTTCCAGCATCAAGCGGCTCATTTTCGATCAACTGCACCTTGAGCAGTTCAATGCGCCAAAATGCACGAAAATGAGGTCGAAAACCATTACAGCCTTGGGCGTTTTTCCCGGCTTCAGACTGAGTATTCACTGGCCGGGCGGTTCCGCCTTTGAGGCGGTGCTTGCCTCCCCGGCGGCAAAAGGGTATCCTCCTCCCTCATGTCCACCCTCACACTCGATCAAACGACTGCCTTCGACAGCCTGCTCTCGGCTGGAGATGTCGTGCAGGTGATGAAGGGCGGTAAGAAGCTGGGGGTGTTCCTTCCGGCGATGCCCAAGCCTCAAGGCGTTCCTCTGCCGGACTTCCGCGCCCGCCTGCGCCAGACTTGGGGCAGCCGCGTGTTCAGTGAGGCCGAGGTGAAGGAAATGCGTGAGGCGGAGCTTGAACACCTTCACGGCTAATGCACTGCGCGGACACATCCTTTCTGTGCGCTCTCTACCGCCAGCAGGCGAATTCAGAGCAAGCCATTGCCACGTTGGAGAAAATCGGCGCTCCCATCGTCATTTCGTGCCTGCTTGCCTACGAGTTCCGGCAGGCGGTGCGCTTTCAGGTGTTCCTGCGTTCCCGTGATGCCAAGAAAGGCTATTCGGAAACGGAGGGCTTGATGATGCTAGCGCAGTTTGAGAATGATTTGGAATCCGGCGTGGTCATCGAGTGCGGCGAGAACTGGATGAACGTGGCCGCCGAGGTGGAACGACTCAGCGAAAAGCATACGATGAAGCGCGGTTCACGCTCCTTTGACCTCCTGCACATCGCCACGGCGATCCACTGGCAAGCCACGGCCTTTCTGAGCTTCGATGCGTTGCAACGCGAGGTTGCGGCGGAAGAAGGCTTGAACGTGCTGCCTATCCTTTGAGGGCCTGTTGCCGTTCCCTTGTGTAATGGTTTGTAATGGTTTCGGGCGTTGGGGAGGGCTGGCCTCTTTGTGCTCAATTCGGCCTCATGCGCTGCGCTCTCAGCTCTTCGAGGTGCTGCCAGACTTCTTTGGCGGTTTGGGGTAATGGGGCGCTCCAGTGGAGTTCCTGCCTGACTTTAGCGTGGTGCCATGCACGGGCGGCTTTCACATCGGGATGGCGTAGCAGGCGGCTCATGCTGGCCGTGGCAGCGCGGCGCTTCCTGGCGGCAGAAAAGGCGCGGCGGTAGGCATCGGTCAGAGGGAGCATGCCCACCCATGCGGAGCCTCCTTTGACGCAATGGCAAACGGAGTGGAACGCGAAGTTCGCATGCCTGATGCTGATGGGCTTCTCGATCTGGTAGCGCCACGGCGGGAGTTTCGCGGTTGGATTTCCGCTAATAGTTCTGGCGATGCGAGAAGGGCGGCCCGTGTGTGGCTTCCGGGTCTCGATCTTCACCCATCCCAAAGCGGCGGCCTGTTCCACCTCCCATGCCCACACGCTGAACGTGCGGGCGAATTCCCGCACCGACAGCGGGCCGACACGATCCAAAATGCGCTGGATGCGTCCGAGACGTTCGCGGCAGAGGATTGAAGAGCGCATGAGGTTTCTCGATGTTTTTGAGTTATACCCCCTTGTTGTCGTCGAGGTGAGCCAGCTCCAAAACGGATTGTTCAGGGGGGCACCCCGCGAATGATTACCGATTCGACAAATCATCCTTTATCCGTGCAAAGCGGTAAGCCTGAATGATGTCATCCATGCATTTTAGACCATCGGTAGGTTTGCTTGAGGGACGATTTACATGGCCGTTTTCCCAGTCTTTTAGAGTGTGATGGAATATCCATTCGCTTGCCATGACTGCCTCGCTCAGCGCTTCTGAATTCTTGACTAATTCCACCTTTTCCCGTCTCCACTTGGATAAAGACGCTTCCGCTCCAATCGCGATGGCAGCGAATACAGCCAGTGAGGCAACTCCGATGCGAAGCCACTTCTTCCAGTTCACGGAGAAGACAAAAATCCAACTCGGAAGTAACCAAACAGAAATCCCCCAAGAGGCAGACAGCGCCAGCATCCAACCAATCGAGGGACTTTCTCTCTCAGTGTGGGCCACGATCATCGAAATAATGAGGATGGCGAGGACGCCCGCCCCTATGATCTTCTTTTTCGTATCGCCCAACCTGCTTGTCGGCACCTGGAATTGTGCAGATTCAATAAAATCGTCTCTCTCGGAAATGGCCTTCTGTACCACCGCGAGCGTGTTTTGACGTTCTTGCTTGAGGCTTACTTTTGCAGGGGAGCTGAGGCATTCGTTCTCGCTGCTTGCTGTCTCTTGAGCGGCCTCGTCGGAGACAGGGGGAACTTCACTCTCTATTCGGGGCTGTTCTGATTTGGGCGTGACCAGCAACCGCCAGCACAAAATCAGGCCACCTATGAGTGCGAGATTTGGCCGCATGGGCCTGCCTGGATCAACTTTGGCGGCGATGGAATGAAGTACTGCCCATGCGATAAAACCAGCAACGCACCAGATGAAAGCCATCACAGCATTGATCGGCGCTACGCCAAAGTGGCGAGTACAAGCGGCAGGAATGATAAGCATGCCGATGATGAAAAACCAGCCAAGTGTGAAGCTGTCACCTCGAAAAATAGGAAAGCTCACACCAGATGGCAGGTGAACAGAAGGTGCGGTGAAATCAAGAATCAAAGAAATAACTCCTGTGACGAGTAGGAAAGTGCCCCAGCCGCATTTCAAAACTGATACTGTGTCTGATTTCATGAGCGCACATTCGACAGCATGAAGGAAAGTCAATGAGCGTGGATCATTGATTCAGTCACGCCGCCAGCGCACAAGGCTTAATGCGTTCCAGCACGGGGCGCATTTCTGCCTCGGTCACTTGGCGGTCATAGTGGGCTTGCAGATTCAGCCAGACTTCGGCAGGCCATTGGAAGTAACGGGAGAGGCGCAAGGCGGTGTCTGCCGTGATGGAGCGCTTGCCCTTCACGATCTCATTGATGCGGCGCGGTGGAACGCCGATGTCGCTGGCAAGGCGGTATTCGCACAGGCCGAGAGGCGAGAGAAAAACCTCGCGGAGAACTTCACCGGGATGAATGGGGGCGTGCTTTTTCATGGCATTACCTTCAAGCCCTCAGCGCTTCCTGCTTCCCGCTGGCGATGGTCGAAGCTCAAGAAGTCAGCCGCTCCGATTTCGAGGGCGGTGGCGATGTGGATCAAATCCAGACTGCGTGTGCCGGTGGTGGCCGTGTGCTTCTGCGTGAGCGCCAGCGTGCGGTTGAGCACGGCGGCATGGTCAAGGGTGGCGATCTCGAAACGGCCTGTGTTGATGTCGTCGGTGAAATCCTGCCAGAGCAGCGCGGCCTGTGCGGCGGTGATACGGCCATTCTTCACGGCCCGCTGAAAGGCATTGGCGATCTCCACGCGATGCCAGTCGGTCCAAAGAACTGGCGGCGGAACGGAAGCACAGGCGGCATCGGCACGCGGCGAGTCTGCTTCATTCAGGTAAAGCGCCACGATGAGGCTGCTATCGGCGGAGGCACTCATGCGCCGCGATCTTCATTCACCAGCATCGCTGCGGTGCCTGCTGGAAGGACCTTATCTCCGAACACAGCACGGCGGCGTGCGGCGAAATCCGGCCAGTGCACGGGCACTGCATCGGCACTTTTTTCAAGGTTTGTCTCCGGCGGCAGAAGTCGAGCCACGACACGTCCGGCCTTTGTGATGACGATGCTCTCTCCACGCTGGACGCGGGCCATCCATGAAGACAGGTCTTGGCCGAATTGTTGAAGAGTGGCGACGCTCATGAAATTAAAGTATCCGGTCTGGATAGTCGAGGCAAGCGCCGGTTTGGTGGGATGACTGGCTGGAGCAAGGACTCCGAAGCAGCACCTCCAATCACACGCCAGCAGCCGCACGGGCGATCTTTTCGCAGCCTTGCACATCGAGCTTGCCGGAGGCCAGCACGGGGATTTCGGCGACGCGGATCATTTTCTTGGGAATCCAAAGCGGCGGCACGCCTTTGTCGAGAAGGCGGTAGCGGAGGTCGAGGATCTCCTGATGCTCGGGGCCGCCGGGCAGAGCGGTGAGGAGGATAAGAGCCTCACCCCGATCGGCATCCGGCACGCCCACGATGGCGATCTTGCGGCTGGTCTCATTCTCCAGGCCCATGCATTTCACCATGGCTTCTTCGACAGTTTCATGCGGCACCATTTCACCCGCGATCTTGGAGAAGCGGCTGAGACGGCCTTCGATGTAAAGGAAACCATCCAAATCCAGACGGCCGATGTCTCCGGTGCGGAACCAGCCGTCTTGAATGACATCCGCCGTGCGTTTCGGATCGTTCAGATAGCCATCAAAGACGTTCGGGCCTTTGAACCAGATCATGCCGCTTTGATGCAACGACTGCCGCGCACCCGTCTCTGGATGCGTGATGCGCAGCGCCAGGCCGTGCAGAAGCTGCCCCACGCTGCCCTGACGATGGCTGGGCAGCCAGACGAAGCCTTTTTCCTCATCACCAATGGGGGCGGGGTCAGGCAGATTGACGTTGGATACCGGGGAGGTCTCAGTAAGGCCGTAACCTTCGAGCACGCGTTTGCCGAATTTGGTCTCGAAAGCCTCCGAAACCGTCGCCGGGAGTTTTTCCGCGCCAGTGACCACCAGCTTGATGGAGGCGAGTTGCTCGCGGTTCACGCCGCGCAGGTAGCCACGCAGGAAAGTGGGCGTAGCAATCAAAAGGCTCACGCGATGCTTCTCGATGAGTTCCGCCAGTTTTTTGGTCTCCAACGGCGTGGGATACGTCACCAGATGCAGACCGTAGATGATCGGATACCAAAGCGTGACCGTGCAGCCAAAGCTGTGAAACAGCGGCAGGCTGCCGAGGATGCTATCGGAGCGGTCGAGCCCGAGGCGATTGCCGAACTGCGTCACGTTCGCCATCAGATTGCGATGCGTGAGCGCCACGCCCTTTGGCTCGCCGGAGCTGCCGCTGGTGAAAAGCAGCGTCGCTTCACTGCGCCCGCCTTTTTTGGGAATGCCAGCCACCAGAGCGAGCAAGGCAGAAGGGAGCAGCTTGCTGAGCACCAGCCACAGGGCGATGGAGGCCTTCATCTTCGGCATGATGCGCTCGATGAGGATGAGCTGCTTGCTCGGTGGCCAGGGAAAGCTCTGCATCTTTCGCACAAAGATGTCTGCGGTGAGAAAGCGGTCGATCTCGCCACGTCGGATGGCGCTGTCGATAGCGGCGCGGCCGGCGGTAAAGTTCAAATTCACCGGCACCTTGCCCGCGAAGAGCACCGCCAGGTTGCAAATCAGCCCTCCAATGCCGGGCGGCAGGATCACGGCCACACGGGCCTTCTTCGTCTCGCGACGCACCACTCGCGAGAGTGCCAGCGCCGCGCCGAGGACCTTGTCGTAGCGCAGCGTTTTCTCGTCCTTGCCATCGACGACGTAATTGCCCGTGCCATGCTTCTTCAAGCCCAGCAGCACCGCGTAAGCCAGATGCATGTTCAGGCCCTCACAGGAGCCAAAAGCCTGCTCGGAGAGCTCCAGCATGCGTTCCTGATAGGTGGAAAGGTTCAGGCTCTCGCCTTGCAGCAGAGCGCCAAAAGCGAAAATCGTCTCGTCATCGCGGCAAGGGCGCTCGATGGGCATCGCCGCCTCCTGACGCTGCATCACCTGAAGTGGCAGCACGGGCACATCGGCCTTCAGGAGGAATTCCAACCTGTTTCCCGGCACCGAGGTGATCGGGGCGCACACACTCGCCGCCATGGCGGGCAGGTAAATGATCACCGCGCCGCCTTTCAGCGTCTCACGCACTGCCGAGCGGTAGGCCGCAGGCTCCGTGGCATGCGGCACGATGGCCATGGCATGCACGCTCTCTTTTTCCAAATGCGCTTTCAGCTCGGGGTCATGCGCCGCGCCTTGCTCGATGAGATAGACCAGCTGCCGCCCCTCCAGCAGCAACTCTAGGCGCATCAGATCGAAGTAGCCGAGCCGGGCGGGCAAAACCATGAAACCTCCACCAGCGGGGAGATGCTCTTTGCCGAGAACGGTGAGATGATTCAGTGAGACGGGAGATGCCTGGGCCATAGCGGGAAAACGGGGACACTGAGAACTAAGCGGCCCCTGCCCTTCTTTGCAAGGAGCATGGCCCCTCCGGCTCAGATTGCCCTTGCGCAAAGCTCCGCCGCCATGCAAACCGGACGCCGCATGACCACCTCCGAACTTCTGACCGCCCTCGAATGGCGCTATGCCACCAAAGTCTTTGATCCCGCCCAAAAAATCCCCGCTGAGACGTGGGCAGCCCTGGAGGAGAGCCTCGTGCTCACGCCCTCCAGCTTCGGCCTCCAGCCCTGGAAATTCCTCGTCATCACCGATCCCACCCTCCGTGAGCAATTGGTGCCTCACGCCTGGAATCAGCGTCAGGTGGCCGATGCCTCCCACCTCGTCGTCATGGTCGTGAAAAAGGCGCTGAGCGAGGCGGATATCGAAGCCTTCATGGCCAGCATCGTCGAAGTGCGCGGCGGCACCGCCGATGCCCTCGCTGGCTACCGCCAGATGATCATGGGCTCCCACTCGCAGGGGTACATGTCCACCGAATGGGCCAAGAAGCAGGCCTACATCGCCCTCGGCCAGCTCATGACTGCCTGTGCGCTGCTTCAAATCGACACCTGCCCGATGGAAGGCTTCGTGGCGGCCAAATTCGATGAGATCCTCGGCCTCGAAGCCCAGGGCCTCACCAGCGCCGTGCTCTGCCCCGCCGGCTACCGCAGCGCCGATGACCGCTACGCCTCACTGCCGAAGGTGCGCTACCCGCTTGAGTCCATGATCGAGCATCGCTGAGGTGCTTCTATGAGCCTCTTGCAAAACCTCGGTGCTCCTCGCCGACCTCTGCGGTAGGCCAGTTAGATTCACCAAAGAGCACAGAGAGGCACAGAGGTTCGGTGAGGTTTTGGCATCAGCTCATTCTACTGCCTCCATTCTGCTGCCCATTTCTGCTTCATCTGTTGTCCACCGAGGTCAGGCTGGCTGAGCCTGCATCGCCCCTTGATTGCCACTTCGTGCAGGCGTAGCATTCCACTTCTAACCATGTGTGGCTTTCTCGGCTGGTTTCGCTTCTCTCGCACGCCCTGGCGTGAGGAGGAGCATGCCCGTCAATCAGCCGCATTGAAAAGCATCACGCATCGAGGCCCCGATGATGGCTCGGAGGCGCTCGGCGATGGCTGGTGGATGGGCTTTCGCAGGCTTTCGATCCTTGATCTGAGCGAGCATGGCCGACAGCCCATGCGTTTCGGCGGCGGTCGATACACGCTGACCTTCAACGGCGAGATCTACAACTTCCGCGAGCTGCGTCGCGAGCTCGGCGAGGCACATCTCGATTCCACGGGCGATACCATCGTGCTCGGCGCTCTGATCGCCCGCGATGGCATGGAGGCCGTGCTACCAAAGCTGCGCGGCATGTTTGCCATTGCCTGGCGAGATGAACAAAACGGCACGCTCACCCTGGCCCGTGATCACTTTGGCATCAAACCGCTCTACTGGTCCGCCAGCGAGGATGGCAGTCTTTGCTACGGCTCCGAGCTTCGCGGCGTGAAGCATCTGCGGGGGGATGCCAAACTCTCGCCGGAGGCTTTGGCCGAATTTTTGCGCTGGGGAGCCGTGCAGGCACCGCACACGATGCTCGAAGGCATTCACTGCCTGCCGCCAGGGCATCTGCTCGAATGGCGTGAAGGGCGGGTGGAGCTGCGGCGATGGTTTGAGCCACGCTGGCCAGGCCGTGAAGCCTGGATCACCGATCCCGCCGAGCAGCAGCGTCGCGTGCGGGAAGGTGTGATGAGCAGCGTGCAGGCACATCTCGTGGCCGATGTGCCGGTGGGCGTGTTTTTGAGCGGCGGACTCGATTCCACGCTGCTGGCCGCGTGCATGCGAATGAGCGGCCAGGAGGTCGTGAAGGCCTTTTCCCTTGGTTACGAAGATGACGCTGGTGTGCCGGATGAGACCGATACGGCTGAACGCACCGCGAAGCACCTCGGCTGCTTGTTTTTCCGTGAGCGCCTCAGCGCTGCCTCGCTCGAATCCAAGCTCGATGCTTACTTCGATGCCATGGATCAACCCACCGGCGATGCGCTGAATACCTGGCTCGTGTCGCAAGTCGCCGCCCGCGAGGTCAAAGTGGCTCTCAGCGGCCTCGGAGCCGATGAATGGTGGGCAGGCTACAACTACCATCGCCTCGCCGCCGTGGCCGCGAAGTCGCCGCTGAAGCTCGCCGGCCCGCTGATGCGAGAAATGAACCGGATCTTGCCCGCCTCGCTGAAGGGTAAGCCAAGCTGGAAGGCTCTGTTTTACGGCCTTGGAGGCGCAGGAAGCGATCCGCAGGCCTGGCAGGCCCATGGCCGCAGCATTTTGCCTCCCGAAGAGGTGGCACGGCTTCTGCGCCAGCCGACGCCAATGCCAGCCACGCCTCGATTTGATGTTCACGCCCCGGATTCGTGGCTGCATGACCTGCTTCTCCGCGAGACACAATCTTACCTCGCGAACACCATCCTGCGTGACAACGACTGGACCAGCATGTCCCACAGCCTCGAACTCCGCGTGCCGCTCGTCGATGCCGAGGTCTTCGCTCTCGCAGGCATCATTCCACCCGAGGCAAAACTCACGCCCGGAGGTGGCAAACGCATCCTGCGCGAGGCCTTTCGCGAGCTGCTTCCGCCGTGGATCTACGATGACCGCCACAAGAAGACCTTCACGCTGCCTTTGATGAAATGGATGCGCCTCCCGCAGTGGCAGCAGCGCATCCGCGACACGCTCGAAAGCCATCGCTGCCGCGAGCGAGGCCTTTTCGATACCGCCCTGACCTCGCGGATGTGTGACGATTACTTCTCCAGCCAGCTCGACTCAATGGCCGCCTGGCCGCTAAGCCAGCGTGTGTGGCAGCTCTACGTCTTCGAAGAATGGGCCAGGAGGCATCTCGACCCCGCATGAGCACCGCCATCCTCCAGGTCTTCAACAAATACCTCTTCCCCGGCGGCGAAGAGAAGAGCGTCGATCGCATCTTCAATCATCTGGCGGAGACGCATCCGATGCATCGCTGCTTCTTCGACAGCGCCACGTGGAAACGCGAGGACGCTCCGAATGCCTTCGGCCAGTTGAAGCGCTTGTTTTACAACCGCGAGAGCCGCGCTGCCTTCGAGCAGGCTCTCGATGCCACCGGTGCCAAGGCCGCGCTGTTTCACAACCTCTACCCCGTCGGCTCGCCCTCGCTTTACCACGCCGCCTTGCAGCGACGCCTGCCCGTCATCCAGTATCTGCACAACTTCCGCCCCTTCTCCGTCGGCGGCACGCTCTTCGTGAAAGGCCAGGTATGCCCGGACGGGCTTTACGGTAGCCATTTCGCCGAGGTGCGAGCCGGAGCCTGGCAAAACTCCGTCCTCAAAAGCGCCGTCTTTGCCCTCATGCTCCGCTTTCTCCGCCGCAGTGGCTGGCTGAAGAGCGTGAAGGCCTGGATCGCCATCTCCGATTTCATGCGGGATCGCCTCGTGCAGGCCGGCCAGATCGATCCGGCGAAGATTCACACGCTGCGCCACTCGTGGGATGCCATGCCCAGTGCGCCGCGCACGGAAGACGCGGGCTACTACCTCTTCCTCGGTCGCCTCGTGCCCGAAAAAGGCATCGCCGTGCTGCTCGATGCCTGGGATGCGCTGCGAGCCCAGCTCGGCAACAAAACCCCACAACTCCTCATCGCAGGCGAAGGCCCGCTCGAATCCCTCGTGCAGCAGCGCCTGCGCACCAATCCCTTCATCGGCCACCTCGGCCAGATCAGTGGCGAGACGAAGCACGAGACGCTGCGCAAATGCCGCGCCCTCATCGCCCCGTCCGTCTGGTGGGAGCCGCTCGGCCTCGTGGCCTACGAAGCCTACGACTACGCCAAGCCCGTGCTCGCCGCCCGCTCCGGCGGCCTCGCCGAAACCGTCCAGCACGAAGTCACCGGCCTCCTCCACCAGCCCGGCGATCCCGAAAGCCTCATGCGCGATGTCCTGACCATGGAAAACCTCCCCATGCCCATCCGCGTCGAATGCGGTGCCGAAGGCCGCCGCTGGCTATTGCGCGAAACCAGCGCCACCGCCTGGAAACAACGCTTCGACGAGATCTTGGCCACCACCGAGGCGTGAGGAATGACTTCTTCGGCCAGGTTGTTTGATTCGCAGAAAATGGTAGAAAAATTAGGGGTGGAAAAA
>JBEIGR010000057.1:0-15164 GCA_040381795.1 Verrucomicrobiaceae bacterium
CGTCGAGCTGAAGGCTCGCTTTGACGAAGCCCGCAATCTCGAACGTGCTGGCGATCTCATCAACGCGGGCGCCCAGATCATCTACGGCGTCGCCGGGCTCAAAACCCACGCCAAGGTCTGCCTCGTCATGCGCCGCGAATCTGGCCGCCTGATGCGCTACATGCATTTTGGCACCGGAAACTACAACGAATCCACCGCCAAGCTCTACACCGACATCAGCGTGCTCACCTGCCGCGCTGAATTCGGCAGCGATGCTTCCGCCTTCTTCAACACCGTCACCGGCCGCTCCCGCTTCGTGCATTTCGAAAAGATCTCCATGGCTCCTTTCGGCCTCCGCGAGCGCCTCGTCTCCCTCATTCGCAGCGAGGGCGAACGTGCCCGCCAGGGTGAGACCGCCGAGATCATGCTCAAGATGAACGCCCTCGAAGACCGCGAGATGATCGAGGCACTCTATGAAGCCTCCCGTGCCGGGGTGAAGATCCGCCTCAACATCCGCGGCATCTGCTGCCTCCGCCCCGGCGTGAAGGGCCTGAGCGAAAACATCAGTGTCGTGAGCATCATCGACCGCTACCTGGAGCACGCCCGCATCTTCTGGTTCCGCCAGGGCGGCAAAAACGCCGTCTTCATCGCCAGCGCGGACTTCATGAATCGCAACCTGAGCAAGCGCGTCGAGTTGCTCGTGCCCGTCGAGGACAAAGAGGCCCGCAAACGCCTCACGCACATCTTGGAGACCCACTTCAAAGACACCTCCCGTGGTCGCATCCTCCGCCCTGATGGCACCTGGGTCACACCATCAACGCCCAGCGCCAAAGTCATCCGCTCACAAGATGTCTTTGCCAAAGAAGCCGCCAAGCGAGCCAAGCAAAACACCGCCGCGGACGTCCTCGTGCCGCACACGCCGAAAGGCTAGTTTGGTCGTGACAAAGAACCGGCGGTCATCCTACGATGGGTGCATCGCCATGAAAATCATGCTCCTCGCCGCCTTTGCGGCCACCACGCTCGCTGCGGCTCCGGTCGCTGTTTCGCCCTCGCTCATCGAATCGCCGCAGACAGGCGGTTTGGAATTCAAATCACTCTCCTCGATCAGTTTTGGCCCCAATGGCCTCCTGCTCGTCGCCGAACCGGGCACCGCCAGCATCGTCGCCATCCAGACGGGCGATGTCGGCCCCGACATGAAGGTGCTGGAGAAACCCGTGGCGGACATCGGCAGCGTCATCGCCGGTGGACTCGGCGCGAAGAAGGAAGACATCACCATCAAAGACCTCGCCGCGAATCCTGCCAGCGGCCGCATCTATCTCGCCGTGCAGCGCCGACCAGACAACGCCGTGCTCATCGTGACCGTCGATGCCGCAGGCAAGGTGGCTCCGTTTGATACCGCCAACCTCCCATGGGCACGCATCACGCTCCCCGGCGGCACCGCCAGCAAGGTCACCAACATCACCGATGTGGCCTTCGATGGCACCCGCGTCTTCGCCACCGGCACCTGCAACGAAGAATTCGCCTCCCGCATCTTCACCATCCCCGTGCCGATCAAGCACGGCAGCACCGCGAACGTCTTCAGCGCCGAGACCTACCACGTCGCCCATCGCAAATGGGAGACCAAAGCACCGATCCAAAGCTTCATCCCCTACACCGAGAAGGGCGAGACCTTCGTCGTCGGTGCCTTCGCCTGCACGCCCGTGGCGAAATTCAAAGTCGATGACCTGCAAAGCGGCGCTCAGGTCAAAGGCGTGAGCATGGTGGAACTCGGCAGTGGCAACCGCCCGCTCGATCTCTTCAGCTACACCGACAAAAGCGGCAAGGACTGGCTCGTCGTCCACACCCAACGCTTCAAGTCCAACGCCTTCGGCCCCAGCAAGATGTGGGGTGCCCGCATCAGCATGGATTACCTCGACACTCCCCAGACCAACGAAAACGCCGCCCGCCGCGATGAAAAACAACACGAAGGCCCGCAAGGTATCGAAATCGTCGATTCCCTCTTCGGAGCCGTCCAAGCCGACAAGCTCGACAACACCCGTGCGATCATCCTCAAGGACACCGAAGGCACACTGAGTCTGGAAGTGGCCGCCTTGCCGTAAAGCATCTTGTCACCCCGGACGCGGCACGGTAGAACTGCCGCGCTTACTCCCGGCATGACTCCCGACACCGAAGGACTCCATCCCATCGCCAACACCGATCAGCCTGATCGCGTGGCAGACATCGTTTTCGTGCATGGCCTCGGCGGCAGCTCCCACAAGACCTGGAGCCATGGTGATGAGGGAGCAGCAGACCACTTCTTCTGGCCGGACGAACTCGCCAAAGAGCTGCCGCAGTGCGGCGTGTGGTCGGTGGGGTATGAGGCAGAGATTTCGAGGATCACTGGGTCGGGGATGGTCATCGGCCTGCGGGCGATGAGTGTTGCCTCTTTGTTGATCAACCAGCGGATTGGACAGGATCGTCCGCTGATCTTCATGACCCACAGCATGGGAGGTCTGGTAGTGAAGGCTCTCGTGGATGGATGCCGGCAGAACACGGACCCAGAAGCTGAGACGCTTGTGAGTCATATTCGGGGTATTGCTTTTTGCGGCACGCCGCATCGGGGTTCGAATTATGCATCTGCGGCCAGCCTGCTGGCAAAGGTCCTCGGCGGCTCGACCGACTGGGTCAAAGAAATGCACATGGCCGAGACAGGGATTGAACTGCTGCATGGGCGGTTCCTTGGCTGGCTTCGACACAATCCCATCCCAATCCTCACGTTGGCCGAGACGGCTTTCAGCTTTGGCATTGATTTCTTCGGCTACAAAAAGCAGCTCGGCGTGATTGTGCCCCTCGCCTCAGCCCGGCTGGCGGTTGAAACCGTTCATCAGCATCACAAGGCCGATCATCTTGCCTTGGTGAAGCCTGCTGGGTTTGCCGACATCACCTATGGCCGCACCAAATCCTTCATTGACGATATTTTGCTTCGCGAAAGCCTTCGTCAGTCCGCAGCTTAACATTCAGACTCCAAAACATGGCAACTCCACAAAACCCATCCAAAGTCGCGGTTTCCTATGCATGGAAGGAGGAAGATGATGGTCCTGGCGCAGGCATGGTGGATCAGTTTTGCACCCGGTTGGCGACCTCAGGCATCAGTGTATTGCGGGACGTGGATGGTTTGAAGCTGGGCGACAGTCTCAGCGCCTTCATGCGGCAGATCGGGCAATCTGACTTTCTGTGCATCTTTCTATCCGATGCCTATCTTCGCTCGCCCAACTGCATGTACGAGCTTCTCATTGCCTGGCAAAAGTCGAAGGACGAGCCGGCTGACTTTCGCCGCCGGGTGAAAGCTTGGGTCATGCCCGGAGCCGAGGGCGTTTTCAAGCCGGAGACACGCCTGGAGTATGCGCGACATTGGAAACAGGAGCGTGATCGGCTGGCGAAGTTGGTTGCCGAGTTCGCCACCGATGGACTAGCGGAATCTGAGCTTCAATTGTTCCGCCGGGTAAAGGAGTTTGCCGAGCATGTGAATGCCATGCTCTGTCACTTCGCGGACACCCTGCTCCCTGGCGACGGTGACCAGTTCGAGAAATGGGTTCTGGAAAGTTTCCCTGCCGCCCAAGGCCCCACCGATGCTCAACTGGCCGCTGTTTATGCGGAGACTGTGAAGGAGATCGGCTCCGCGCTTTCTGGGCATGACGCCGTAGCCGCATTTTTGGCGAAGGCGGCTCCTGGCTTGGTGACAAGAAACGCAGAGTCCTTCCGTCTAGCGGAGGCTGTTCACCGGCCTCCCTTCGATGCATGCCAATATCTCGGAGACGTAGAAAGGGCGCTGCCACAGCACCTCCCCACCTTCAACACCAACCTGGACTTGGAGGCTCTTGAACTGGTGATAGGGGGTATCACGGTTCTCGGGGTAGATGCTCGGTGGACATGGGAGCAGCGCAATCTGGCTGCTGCCGCGCTGACCTATCCTGGGCTGAAAGACACCGTGCCAGTGGATGGCGAAACGGCGGCGGATTTCCTGCATATTCTCGTAGCCGCGCTCGCTGATGGCCATGCGCGGCTGCGCCGCGTCTTCGGCGAGGTTCCCCAGGCCCGGGAGGATCTTCGCCGAGTGCCGCCTCCACCAATGATTTTGGGTGCTATTAGAGAAGACGAGCGTGTGGTAGAATTGATGGCCTATTTTGTGGATACTCTGGGTAAAGAAAAGGCCGACAAATCCAAACCCCAGCAGGTGAAGCTGCTCTTCAAGCAATTGAAGGACCGCATGAGTATGGAAAGCCAGAAGCGCCACAACCCCTTTCATGGCACGGGTGAAGCCTACCGGGAGCATTCGGCCACGATTCGGAAGTTCCTCCAGCCTCAGGACTTCTGGCTGATCTTCCCCAGCGGAGATGACTCCGAGGATAAAATCCTTCCGCAGTCTGTCTGGGTGCTGATGCATCTGCACGCCATTTTCACTCTCATCAAAAAGCGCCGTGCACAGCTCACGCCGGCCGCCTGAACCTGCATTTTTCGCCTTTTCGATCATGAAAGACTTCTCTCCATCCATCACCGAGTCATTTGAAATTCCGGCCCACGAGCACGGGGCTTGGCCTGCCACACGGCATCGCTTCGATGAAGATAGCATGTGGGCCATCCGTGCCGCCCTAGCTACCGGACGTCCGCTGCTTCTCCGGGGCGAGCCGGGCATTGGGAAAAGCCAGATTGCACGTGCGGCTGCCGTGAAGCTCGGGGTACCATTCCTCGCCAAAGTCATCGACGAACGCACCGAGCGTGACGACCTGCTGTGCTACTACGATGCCGTAGCCCGTGTCGCCGCCGCCCAGGTTTGTGGTCTCGCGGATCAAAAAGAAGATTGGAAGGCGACGATGGCCGAGGAGCGGTTTCTTCGTCCCGGCATCCTCTGGTGGGCGCTGAACTGGGAGGAGGCCGAGAAACAGGCGGGCAAATTCTGCCGCAGTTGTCCGGTGCCGGAGAAACCCAAGGACGAGCAAGGTATCGAGTGGACATCCAATAGTGACCGACTCTGCGGCCCGGTCGTCTTGATTGATGAAATTGACAAGGCCGACCCCAGCGTGCCCAACGGACTGCTGGAAAGTCTTGGGAATGAGGGCTTCCAAACTGCCCACATGCCGCTGCCTGCGAGTTTGAAAAAGGGCGCTCCCCGTCCGCTTGTCATCATCACCACCAATGAAGAGCGTGAACTGCCGCCCGCCTTCCTGCGCCGCTGCCTCGTGCATACTTTGCTTTTCCCGGCTGATCCGATTGAATTCCTCCGGGAGCGGGCACGGGTATTTTGGGAAGAGAATGAGATTGAAAACACTGTGCTCGATGAGATCACGCGGCTGCTCCTGCTGGACCGAGCGGAGGCGGAGAAGGAAGGACTCGCCATTCCGGGGGCAGCTGAGTTTCTGGATCTAGCCCGCGCGCTGGTGAAGCGCTGCTCAGGCAAGGAAAAGGAACAGTTGGACTGCCTCAAAAAAATCGCTGGCTTTGCCCTCAAGAAAAACCTTCCGCCACGAGGATGAGTCGCCGCCTTCCCAGCATCAGCCGCGCCTTACTTCTGAAGGTGATGGACGACGCGACGCACGAAATCTACCCTCGTGCGGCCAACGTCTGCGGATTCGAGCCTGGGGAAGAGATGAAGAACGAGTTGAAGCCCATTCGTAGTGGAGACCATCCCTGCAAAACCGAGCCACTCGTTGGGAAAAAGCAGCCCACAGAGCCAAGCAAAGAGACCCCACCATCACCACGTCCGTCGCTGATGTTTATCCAGCCGACGAATTATGAGCTGCTGGAGCCGCTGCCGACGCCCCAGCCGGACACCAGCCTGCCCTATCTCACGAATCGTGAGCTAGGAACGCGCTATGACCGGCCAGTTGTGCCGAGTCAACCGCTCACTCGCTGGTCCAGGCTGGCCCCGTTTTTGAGGCGTGCCTTGGGAGCCACACTGCCGAGCCACCGCGTCGATACTCGGGCTTTAGAGCGCCACCTGGCATCTGGTCTGGCACTCACTTCATTGCCTCGTCTTTCCCGGCAGACCTGGGCGCCGCAGGCGGTGGTGTTAAAGGACACCGCTTGGCGGGAGATGTCGCCCTTTGCCACGGATGTGCAGGCCCTGCTCGCCCGGCTGGAGCTTGAGCGCGGTTCCAGTGGGCTGCTCGTTTTGGATGTCGATGGCCCCCCGCCACGCCGACACTTTCGTCGCATCCCGCCGGGCGTTCCTGTGCTGGTGCTCAGCACGTTGGACCAGTATGAGGCAGACGCCGCCCGCCTTGCCGCCTGGCGGCTGCTGGCGGGGAGGCTCAGCGCACGGGGTCAGAGTTTTCAGGCTCTTTCTCCGTGCCCTCGGCGCTTATGGCGGCGGGAGATTGCCTCTACTTGGCCCATGGCAGTCTGGGATTGCCACGCACGCTTGCCCCGCCGCACCGCCCGGCAGAAGCCTTTGCCAGCGACGAGCGGAGCGACTGCCGCCACCTCGGACTTGCTTGATTTGTTGGCACCGGCAGCCTTCGTCGAGCCACCGCTGCTGCGTAGCACCCGTCTTCTGCTGGGTCGTCCGGCAGATGTCGGCAGCGAGTGGCAGGCTTGGTTTCACTCGTCGGGCTGGGCTAGTGGGGTCAGCTTTGGTCTGGTGCGCCCTAAAGATGAATCTTCCACAGCAGCCCAGGCAGCGCGGCTTGCCAGGCGCTCACTCAAGCCTCACGCCGCCGCAGTGGACCTGCTCATCAGTCAGCAGCATCAGCGCCACAGCCCGCTCATTGAGCTGGAGTCCCAGCTGCGTTCCGCTTTCAGCCAGGGTGACGCGGCTACGGCACTGGCGTCTTCGCTGAACCTGCTACACCGTATTGTTGCCCGCCTGCGTCAGATGGCGGACACCCCAGGCTTCATAGATGATGTGGAGAGTCACATCGCTCCTTGGTTTGTGGATATGGTGGACCGCATACCGCCTGCATTGCGTGCGGCTCCGTCTCTGCGTCAGCTAGTCGGTGAGGGCCTCGGACTGGCTCATCGATTCCTCCAGACTCAGGTCATTACTTGGCCTGTCGGGACGGATACCGAGTCTGCCCAGCACGCCCTGGATGCCCACAGCGCAGCCCTTCCAGGCCTGCTTACCTACCGTCTCGTTCTTGGCGGCTGGCCTGAGGCCTCTCTGGATTTCAAACAGGCACTGCTGCTGCCACCGCAGGCTGGCATGGGCACGAACGAGATGCCACTAGGCACTCTCAGGGCAAACCTCCGTCCGCTTCATCTCACGCTCAGTCCTCCCAAAGGTGCGCCAAAACAGATCACACGCCTGCTCTCCACCTTTGAGGAACCGCTGCCAGACATTCAGGCGGCGGGCTTGGTGACGGCCAGCCTCAGCTCAAACCTAGAACGCCGCCAGTTCGCTTTCACTGCTCGTCCTGTCTGGGCAAAACGCATGTGGTATGACCGCTACGGCCTCGCCGCCGAGTTCCGTATCAGAGATGTCCCCTTCGGCCTACGCTGGATTCCGCCGGGGAGCTTCCTCATGGGCTCGCCGGAGGATGAGCCGGGGAGGCGGGAGAATGAGGGGCCGCCGCATCGGGTCACGATCACAAAGGGCTACTGGATGGCGGAGACGCCGGTGACGCAGGCGCAGTGGCGGGCGGTGGTGGAGGCGGCGCGGGAGAATGCGCCGCTGTGGAA
Source organism: Verrucomicrobiaceae bacterium (assembly GCA_040381795.1). GTDB lineage: Bacteria > Verrucomicrobiota > Verrucomicrobiia > Verrucomicrobiales > Verrucomicrobiaceae > Prosthecobacter. Next base: position 7,633 of record JBEIGR010000057.1, read on the forward strand.
TCGGCTTGTTGGGAAAAAAGACGCGCTCAATCCCGCACCCAGCCATTTCCAAGGTCCACCGGAACTGCCGGTGGAAAGCGTGAGTTGGGAGGACTGTGCCGCCTTCTGCCAGATGCTCGATTCGCTGCTGCCGGAAGGCCCAGGCTTCCACCTGCCTACAGAGGCACAATGGGAGTATGCCTGCCGGGCTGGAGATGAGGCCAAAGTGCCTTTCCAGGGTCCCATCAGCCTTGAGGGGGATGTTTTGTCCCCGGACTTGGAGGACTACGCCTGGTATGGCGGGAACAGTGGCAAGGACTGCGTGGTGAGCAATCCGCAGGACAGCTCTAAATGGCTGGGTAAAGAACATGGCAGCCCCACAGCAGGAACGCATCCCGTGAAGAGCAAACAATCCAACGCCATCGGCCTCCATGACATGCTCGGCACTGTCTGGGAGTGGTGCGCCGATGAATGGGATGAAAAGGCATATGCCAAGCGTGCCCACGGGGTGAAAGACCCGCGCATGGATGCCACGGATGACAGCGCCGATCGCGTCGTGCGCGGCGGCTCCTGGTACAACAAGGCGCAGAACTGCCGCGCCGCCTTCCGCTTCGGGGTCCACCCTGGCATCCGCTGGGTCAACCAGGGCCTTCGCTTGGCCGCAGGTCAGAACGAGCCAAGGGCGGCGGAGCCGCAACCAAAGGAGCGGAGCGACCTGCTGGAAAGGCGGAGCCGTGCCCGGAGGGCTGGAGGCAGTGAACCCGCGTAGCGGGCGGCGCATTTTTCAAAAACGGATCTCCCCATGAAAATGAAGTTCTTCTGGATTCCTGCCCGTGACAGTGCCGTTGCCGAGGCGGAGCTGAACGTCTTCCTGGCCGGGCACCGCGTGGTGCAGGTGGAGAAGTCCTTTTGCTCCGACTCCGATGGCCCCGGCTGGGCGCTCTGCGTGCAATGGCTTCCGGGTGAAGGCGGCGCACAGGAAAAACCACCCGCCGGGGACAAGGTGGACTACCGGCAGGTGCTGGATGAGCCGACGTTCAAGATTTTCGCCGCGCTGCGCACCTGGCGGAAGGAGCGGTCCACAGCGGATGCCGTGCCGATCTACACCGTCGCCACGAATGAGCAGCTCGCCCAGATCTCCCGGGAGCGCATCCAGACGAAGGCGGCGCTGGCCCTGGTGGAGGGCTTTGGCCCCAGCCGGATGGGGAAGTATGCGGAGGCACTGCTGGCCGTGTGTGCCCGTGAAATGGGGGAGGTGGCCCCATGAGCCGTGGCGCAGCCACCTTGGACGGCGGCAGCCTGCTGCCGCGTTACCGCCCGCAGCCTGCTGCGGCGTTGGGTAGGAGGAGGTCTTTCCCACGATCGACAACGCCACCCCGGCAGCAGGGCTGCCACCACCGAAAGCGGCAGCAGGGCTGCCGCAGTCCAAAGAGCCTGCGGCTCCTCACCCGATGAAACGCCACGCCCACCTCATGCCCCGCATCTGCTCCTGGGAAAACCTAGCGCTGGCCTTTCACAAAGCCGCTGCTGGGAAACGGCGCTCTGCCGCGGTCATCCGCTTCGAGGCAAACCTCCCCCATGAACTGAACACCCTCGTGGGCGAGCTGGAGTCAGGCATCTGGCAGCCGGGGGCCTTTCACCGCTTCCTCGTCCGCGACCCGAAGCTGCGCGTGATCCATGCCGCGCCCTTCCGGGACCGGGTCGTTCATCATGCGCTCATGAATGTAGCCGGGCCGTGCTTTGAGCAGGGGGCAGTCTCCCACAGCTACGCCTGCCTCACAGGCCGGGGAAACGTGGCCGCCGTGGAGCATGCGGCGGCCTGCACCCGGAAGTTCCGTCATTTCCTGAAGCTGGATGTGCGCCGCTACTTTGACAGCATCCCGCATGACATGCTGCGGGGGCTCTTCCGCCGCCGGTTCAAGGACGGCGCTTTCCTGGCGGTCCTGGAGCGGGTGATCAGCTCCTTCATGGCGGGTATCCGGGCCATTCCTGGCCCGAGCGAAACGACTCGGGGCAGGAATGCCCCGGCTACGCGCGGCTACGGCCTGCCCATCGGCACGCTGACGAGCCAGTACTTCGCAAACTTTTACCTCGACGGCCTGGACCACTGGATCATGGAAACGCTGCGCTGCCCGGCCTATGTGCGCTACATGGACGATCTGGTGCTCTGGCATGATGACCCCACCGTGCTGGACGGGTGGCTGGGGGAGATCCAGGACTGGCTCATGACCCAGCGCGGGCTGGAACTCAAAGGCAGCCCCGGCTCGGCTCCGTGCGCCGAGGGGCTGCCCTTCCTCGGCTACCGGCTGCTGCCGGGCCGGGTGCTGCTGGGCCGCACGGCGAGGCGGCGCTTCCGCCTGCGGCTCAGGGGCTATGAGATGGATCATGCGGCGGGCCTGCTGCCCATGGCAGACCTCCAGCGCCGTGCAGATGCCCTACTGGCCTTTACCGAGGTGGCCCGCTGCCGTCACTGGCGGCGGCGCACGCTTGCCACCCTGCCCCTGGCGGGCGAAACCTGCCCATCATGACCTTTCGAAGACCTACAGCGCCAATCGCGTCGTGCGCGGCGGCTCCTGGAACAACCAGGCGCAGAACTGCCGCGCCGCCATCCGCAACAGGAACCACCCTGGCAACCGCTGGAACAACCAGGGCCTTCGCTTGGCCGCAGCTCACCCGCCGCGCAGCAGCACGGCGGCTGACCCGGTCTTCGATCTGCTCGGGTCACACGACTCGCGCAGGCACCCGGCCTCCGGGGACTGGTAGGGACGCTGGATGGCGTCTGCCGAACGTCCCTGGAGGCTTCTGCTGGAATGACGAATGACGAAATCCGCATGACGAACCCTGATCTCCAGACTCAGCACCCGATGATCCCGCACTTCCCGCCTGTCTGGGCAGAAGTGTTTGGGGAGGATGACTGCGGCATCTTCGCCGAGTGCTCGGTGAAGGACGTGCGCTTTGTCTGGAGGTGGATGTGTCCGGGGCCGTTTAAGATGGGATCACCGGAGGATGAAGAAGGCCGCTGGAGCGTGGAAGGGCCGCAGCATGACGTCATCCTGACGCGTGGCTTCTGGCTGGGGGAGACGCCGGTGACGCAGGCGCAGTGGCAGGCGGTGATGGGAGACAATCCCAGCCGATTCAAAGGAGATCAGCGCCCAGTGGAGCAGGTGACATGGCCTGAGAGCCGCGACTTTGCCACGAAGCTCAATGCACTGCTGCCCGGCCTACATGCCGCGCTGCCCACGGAGGCGCAGTGGGAGTACGCCTGCCGTGCAGGCACGCAGAGCGCCTTTTACGATGGCTCTGCCTGCACGCAGCCTGAGGGGGATGATCCGGCACTCGACAAACTTGGCTGGTTTGACAAGAACAGCGGGGGTGAAACCCATGAGGTGAAGCTCAAGGCCGCCAATGCCTGGGGCCTCCATGACATGCACGGCCATGTCTGGGACTGGTGCCGGGATGCCTGGGATGAAAAGGCCTATGCCAAGCGTGGCAAGACCACCCTCGACCCCGAAACCAAGGAGGATGACGAAAGCGCCGTTCGCGTCGTGCGCGGCGGCTCCTGGGACTTCCGGGCGCGGGACTGCCGCGCCGCCTTCCGCTTCGGGATCCGCCCTGGCGACCGCTGGTTCTCCCGGGGCCTTCGCTTGGCCGCAGGTCAGGAGCCGGCGGAGCCGCAGAAAACGGAGCGGAGCGACCTGCCGTAAAGGCGGAGCCGTGCCCGGAGGGCTGGAGGCAGCAGACCCGCATCGCGGGCGGATTTTTTTTCCCAGACAACTCCCTTGATCGACAACGAAGACACGCTGAGCCTCGAAATGGCCGCCTTGCCGTGAACCCAGATTTGAAACCGCTCATGAGACACTGATATGACGCTCATCCCAGGCATTGATCAGCGTCTCATTGGCGTCGTATTCGCGGTTCGATGGCTTGCGGCATCTGGCCTGGCACTCACACCCGCGGGACCACCAATTGAAATCACGCCGAGAGTCCTTTATGCCGGCTTCTCGCTCGCGTCGCCGTCCGATCTCAAAGTCTATCTGGGTGACTCGGCGCAGCCTCTTTTCGGAACGGTTTCCAAACAACGCAGCACGCTTGTTTTCACGCCTGCCATGGCCTTCGTAGCGGGGGCCACTTACCGCGTGGAAGTGGAAATCCCAAACGGCTCCATCGCCAAGGATTGGGTCACACTCCAGCCGAAGAAGGAGATTCGTCCTTTGGTGAATGTTTCTCCCGCATCAATCGCCATTCCGGCGAACACACTGAAGCTCTACCTCGATTTCTCGGAACCGATGGAGCAGGGCGTGTTCTTGAAGCATCTCACCTTGAAGCGACGAAACGGCGAAGAAGTCGCGGGAGCCTTTCGCGAGACAGAACTGTGGTCGCCAGATGGCAAACGGCTCACGGTGATGCTGCACCCCGGCCGGCAAAAAACGGGTGTGAACCTCAAGGTGAAGGAAGGGCCTGTTTTGATCGCTGGCGAGCGTTATAGCCTTGTCGTCGCCGGTCAATGGCGGTCCACGAGTGGTATGTCGCTGGGCAAAGAAGGCGTTTTCACCCTCGAACCTGTCGCTGCCGATCACAAACAGCCTGATCCGGCCCGCTGGCAGATTCATCCTCCGAAAGCCGGAGGCACCGCCCCCCTCGTAGTGATCACGAACGAACTCTTCGAGCCTCAAATCTTCGCCCGCGCCCTTCAAGTGACCCAAACACCCGGCAAAGCCGAAGCGAAGGTCATCGACCTCCAACGCATCGAATGGCGTTTCACGCCCGAGCAGCCCTGGAAGCCCGGCAGGTATGAAATCACCATCGATTCCGAACTCGAAGACCTCGCCGGAAACACCACGCAAAAGCCCTTCGAGGTCGATCTCAGCGCCAAACCTCCCCACCCCAATCTCCGCACCCTCACGATTCAGATTTCGCCACCATGAAGCGTATCCATCCCGACGCTTGACGAAGTTTTATGAACCAACCATCATCATCCCATGAAGAACCCGACCATCATCCTGACCGATCCCCGCAAAATGCGCGAAGCCATCTCGAAGCAGCCGCGCGTCTCTCGGGAGCACATGCTTCACTCCATTTTGGCCCAGAACGGAAGGGCCAGCTCGCCTCCGCCCGTGAGATTGAGCTAAAGCAATTAGCATCGGAGCCAACGGCTCCGCCGCCTCCCTGTGACGAGCCCACGTTTGTTGGTGGTGAGCATATTGTATTTGGCGACGAAGCCAAGACTACCGTCTTCAAACACACCGTCCTTGGTTTTTACGGTCGGATACTGGACGAGACGGTGCTGCTCGATCCGCGCACGTTTCAAAACAAGCGAAAGCTCGCCATGCGCGGGGCCTTGCCCTCCGAATACCTCCGGCGATGGGCAGTTATCGAAGCGGTTTTTGGTCTGGAGACGCACTACAAAGGCATTGTCAATCCTACCAGTGCCGAGCCGCAGATGGCCGTCTCGCAGCCCTATATTGACCAGTTTGTGGAAGACCCTGCCACGGAAAGTGACGTAAACGCCTTCTTCGCAGCGTTCGGATTCACTCAAGTCAGCGCCGACCTCATCGTGAACCCGGAAATCCAAAACGTGACATGGTATCGCCAAAGTGACGGCATCCTTGCCACCGACGCCCATCCGCGAAACTTCCGCAAAGACACCACCGGTGTGCTCATTCCTATCGACCTCGTCATCACCCTCGTGCCAGCTGGCATTTCGAAGCTGCTGCCTGAGCCGCTGAGACCTTGGCGGCTCGAAGACGAAGGCGAATGACGCCTGCGCTTCCGCTTCGCAAGATCACTTCCGGCGTTTCGTTGCGTTGAAGCAACGTGCGTTCTGAAAGTGCGGCGAGCGGGGAGTTGACCCCTGCTTTTCCCGCAGAACTGTGCGCTCGTCTTCCCCACCAACCGCCGCCATGTCCCTCCGATCTCCCGCTGAAGCCTTTGAGAAAGTCCCAACGACCCTTTTCGCCGATTCCGCCGCTGCCGCGAAGGCGCTGGCTCAGGAGGTGAAGGAGATCATCACCACGAAGAACAAGGCCGGCCAGCCTGCCGTGCTCGGGATGGCCACGGGTTCCACGCCCGTGCCGTTTTACCGCGAGTTGATCCGCCTGCACAAGGAAGAGGGCCTCAGCTTCAAAAACGTCATCACCTTCAACCTCGACGAGTACTTCGGCCTCGCTCCCGATCACCCGGAAAGCTACGCGCGATTCATGGCGGAGCAGATCTTTGATCACATCGACATCCCGAAGGCGAACATCAACATCCCCAGCGGCACGATTTCGAGCGATCAAGTCTTCAATCACTGCCGCGACTACGAGCAGAAGATCGACAGCGTGGGCGGGATCGACCTGCAAATCCTCGGCATCGGCCGCACAGGCCACATCGGCTTCAACGAACCCGGTTCGAGCCGCGATTCGCTCACGCGCCGCATCACGCTGGATCGCGTGACGCGTCAGGACGCCGCCAGCGACTTCCGCGGCGAGCAAAATGTGCCGCACTTTGCCATCACAATGGGCGTGGGCACCATCCTGCGGGCGAAGAAACTCGTCCTCATGGCCTGGGGCGAAAACAAAGGCGGCGTGGTCGCCAAAGCCGTCGAAGGACCGATGACGGAAGCCGTTTCCGCCTCCTTCCTTCAAGACCATCCCGATGCCCGCTTCTTCATCGACCAAGGGGCCTCGCGTGAATTGACCCGCATCAAGCTTCCCTGGCTCGTCGGCCCCGTTTCCTGGACGCCACGTGAGACACGCCGCGCCATGGTGTGGCAGGCATTCAAAACGAAGCGCCCCGTGTTGAAGCTCATCGACGAGCATTACAACGAACACGGCCTCAGCGATCTGCTCTCCGAGCAAGGCCCAGCCTACCAGCTCAACATCCGCATCTTCAACCAACTCCAGCACACCATCACCGGCTGGCCCGGCGGCAAGCCCGACGAGGACGACACCTACCGCCCCGAGCGTGCGCGGCCCTTTCCAAAGCGCTGCCTCGTGCTCTCACCAGAGCCTCAGGATGCCATCGTGGGCATGGGCGGCACCATTGATCGTCTCATCGAGCAAGGACACGATGTACATCTCATCTCTCTAACCTCCGGCAGCCTCCGCGTGCCGGACAGCGAAGCGGATAAATTCGCCGGAACCCTCCTCGAACTCTCTTCCAACGCCGCCAAGCCGGATGAATGGAAGGCGCAGGTCGTTTACGGAAAAGAAGCGCTCTCCCAGCTCGATGCGAAAGGCGAATTCGGCGAAGACACGCCCGTGCTCCGCCAGCTCAAAGGCCTCATCCTTCGTGGTGAACTGCGTGATGCTGCCCAGGCACTCGGTTTGGATCACCAGCACGTCACCTTCCTCGACCTGCCCTTCTACGAGCATGGCCGCTATCGCCGCTTCAAGAGCACGCAGGCGGATATCGATGCACTCAAAAAGCTCCTGCTGGAGCACAAGCCGCATCAAATCTTCCTCACTGGTGATGCGGCAGATCCGAGCAGCGTTTCCGGCATCACCTTCCGCCTGCTCATCAGCGCTTTGCAGGCCTGCACCGGCGAGGAATTCGCCAGCGCATGCAGCCTC
>JBEIGR010000058.1:0-14925 GCA_040381795.1 Verrucomicrobiaceae bacterium
AGCACACCCTCATCGCGGAACTGGCGAATGGCAGCATCGGCTACGTCCCGAACCGCGAAGCCTACCCACAGGGCAATTATGAGATCGTCAGTGCCCGCAGCGAAATCGGCAGCGGTGAAAAGCTCAACGAGGTAGCCTTGAAGCTGCTGGATGAGGTCAAGGAGGGGAAGTGATCGCCAACCGGCATCAAAGCGATGCTGAAACAGTATTGGGGTTATCGAATGCCGGAGTAGGGTAGGGATGTTATGAATAGCAACCACGACGTTCTCATCATCGGTGGTGGCCCAGCGGGCACCAGCACAGCGGCCATCCTCGCGGAATACGGGCACAAGGTGCTCGTTATCGAGCGTGAGAAGTTTCCACGCTACCATGTGGGTGAGTCCTTGATCCCTTTCACCTTCGGACCGCTCGAGCGGCTGGGGTTGATCCCCACGCTGAAGAAATCCCACTTCACGAAGAAATTCAGCGTGAGCTTTGTGCAGCCCGATGGCCGTCGCTCGCAGCCTTTCTATTTCTTCAACCGCTATGACCGCGAGACCATCGCCCAGACCTGGCAGGTGATGAGGTCGGAGTTCGATGAGATGCTCATGCATCACGCCCGTGGTCGTGGTGCAGAGGTGCGTGAGGAAACCACCGTCACCCAACTGCTCAAGGACGATAGCGGCAAGGTCATCGGCGTAGCCATCCAAAACAAGGACGGCAGCAAGGAGCATCTGCTGGCGAAGCTCGTCATCGACGCCTCGGGTAAGGAAGCCTTTGCCTCCGTGCGAGAGGGCTGGCGGGTGGGCGACCCCTATCTGAACAAAGTGGCCGTGTGGACCTACTTCAAGGGCTCGAAGCGTGAGAGCGGCATCGACGAAGGCGCGACGACGATTGCCTTCGTGCCGGATAAAGGCTGGTTTTGGCACATTCCCATGCACAATGACATGGTCAGCGTGGGGGTGGTGGCCGAGGGCAAATATTTGAGCCGTGACGGCGTGAAGGACCCGAAGGCCATTTTCGAGCGTGAAATCAGCGAGAACCAATGGATCGCCGATCACCTCTCCCAAGGTGCCTCCACCGGCGAATACTGGATCACCAGCGAGTATTCACGTCACTCGAAGTATGGTGCCTCCCCGGGCTTGCTGCTCGTCGGCGATGCCTTTGCCTTCCTCGATCCCGTTTTCAGCAGCGGCGTCATGCTGGCGCTGAAAAGTGGCGTGCTAGCCGGTGATGCCGTGCATGCGGCTCTCGTGGCCAATGACCTCTCTCCGCAGCGTTTTGCGAACTACGCCGAGTCCATGCGCCAAGGCATCGATAACATGCGCAAGCTCGTCTATGCCTTCTACAATCCCAATTTCTCGTTCAAGGAGGTCGTCATGAAGTATCCCGATGCCGGCGATGAGATCACCGATTGCCTCAGCGGCGATGTGAACAAGGACTACTCCAGCCTGTGGACCAAGATCCGCGAGTTCGCCCCCATTCCCGACGAGCTGCCCTACGGAGTGCCGCTGGCGGCGTGACAAAAACGGCCCGCGCACAACAGGCTTTTTACTTGCCATTAGATAGGAGGCTTGGTTAGCCTCGGGAATGCGTGCGCTCTGGCCTAAGCGGCCCTTGTTTTTTCTTATCATCGCGTTGGCCGCCTTGTTGTCGGCACGGTCGGCTCAAGCCGCTCCATACGAATGGACTTGGGTGGCCGGGAGCAGCACATCGGGCCTTTCGCCCGTCTATGGTACCCAAGGGACGCCTGCGGCGGGTAATCGGCCTCCGGCAAATGGAGGCGTGACCGGACGCGACAGCACGGGCAAAATCTGGCTGTTGGATGCAAACATGAATATCTGGCGCTACGATCCCGCGACGGGGCAATGGGGGTGGCTGAATGGAGGCGGTTCCACTGTTCCTGCATTAAACTGGGGCACGAAGGGCGTCGAAGCACCAACAAATCATCCGGGTACTCGAAGTGGCATCGGAGCTGTTTGGGATCTGACGGGGCGTCTTTGGCTCTACGGGGGGACGACAACCATCAGCGGCAGTGGCTTTTTTTTCGGCGATCTCTGGCGCTACGACGGAGCGACGAACCAATGGACGTGGATGACGGGAACGAACACCAGTTTTACCTCAGCCACCTTTGGTGTCCGCAATGTGCCCACCGACGCCAACAATCCCGGCATGCGGTCTGGCTTCATGGGCGGTCTCGATCCGCAGGGCAGACTGGTGTTCTTCGGTGGAGGTGCGCCTAATCCCGCCTGCGATGTTTGGCGCTATGATCCGGCGACAAATCGGTGGGTCTGGCTCGGAGGAGTGCAGGGTACTTTAGTTCCTGGGGCGTATGGCACCCAAGGGGTGTCTTCAACTTCGAATAGGATCGGCTCACGTGGTTGGGGAAGCGTACTTTGGCTGCCAGAGGATGGCACCATCTGGATCTTTGGTGGCAAAGGTTTCGATAGTTCGGGCGACTTTGGCCTCTATTCGATGAACGATCTGTGGCGTTTTAATCCCGCGAGCAATGAGTGGACCTGGATGAACGGTGCCTCTGTGATCGGTTCCCAAAATTATCAAGGATTGCCAGGCGTTTATGGAACCAAGGGCACGGCTGCCGCATCGAATCAGCCCGGATCGAGATACCATTCGACAAGCTGGACCGACCCGCAGGGCGATCTTTGGATGATGGGTGGCATAGGCATGGACAGCACAGCTCCCCAAACCGAAGGCGAACTGAATGATGTCTGGAAGTACAGTCGAAGCACCGGCCAGTGGACCTGGATGGCGGGTGCGAATCTCAAAGCTCAAAGCGCTGTCTTTGGCACACTGGGGACTCCTTCTGCAGCCAATACACCTGCAGGTGTTGGCACGGGGTCGCGATGGTATGACCCTAGCGGCGGCCTTCGTCTCATCGGCGGCGGTGGGTCGGCGGATATGTGGAGCTTCGAGCTGCCGGCAGTGCAGGAAATCCGAGTGAGGAGCGGATTGGTGGACATCACGGATGGAACAGCATTCCAAGTGACGGATGCGCCGGCGGGCGGCACCTCGCAGACGGTGCTGACGTTGACCAACACTGGCACCGCTGCCCTCACCAGTCTCGCCGCCTCGCTTTCCGGCACGCATTCAGCAGAATACAGTCTGACAGGCCCCGCCGTGACAACGCTGGCGGCGGGTGATAGCACCACGATCACGATTTCCTTCACGCCGGCGGCGGCCGGGCAGCGCACCGCCTCGCTGACCATCACCTCGAATGATGCGGATGAGAACCCCTACGACATCGCTCTGAGTGGGACCACGGCCGCGCCAGAAATCGCAGTTGAGCAGCCAGTGGAGACAAATCTGACCGACGGCAGCGGCAGCGTCTCCCTCCCGACGACCAACGTGGGCAGCAGCAGCGCCGCGACGACCTTCACCCTTCGCAATGTCGGCACCGCTGATCTGACCGGCATCAGCATCACCAAAGATGGCACCCACTCTGGCGACTTCAGCGTCTCCACGCCCTCGGCAAGCATCGCTCCAGGTAGCAGCGCCATCTTCACGGTCACTTTTAGCCCGACCTTGAGTGGCACACGCACAGCGGCCATCCACATCACCAGCAATGACGCGGACGAGAATCCCTTCGACATCACTCTCACCGGCACCGCCAATGGACCGGAGATCAATGTCGAGTATCCAACGAGCACCGTGCTCACCGATGGCGTCTCCAGCGTCACGCTGCCGGCCACGAATGCCGGTAGCAGCAGCACCGCGCAGACCTTCACGATTCGGAACACCGGGAATCAGTCGCTCACAGGCATCAGCATCACGAAGGACGGTGCAAACAGCGCGGAGTTCACCGTCAGCACACCCGTCACAAGCGTCAACACGGGATCGAGCACCACGTTCACCGTTACGTTTTCACCCACGGGAGTCGGCGGAGCCAGATCAGCGGCGCTGCACATCGCCAGCAGTGATTTTGACGAGAACCCTTTCGATATTGCACTCACCGCCACGGCCAATGCGCCGGAGATTGTTGTGGAGCAGCCTGTGGGCACTGGTTTGAGCGATGGCGCGGCTACGCTGACTTTCCCGACCACCAACGTGAGCACGAGCAGTGCCGCGACCACGGTCACGATCCGCAACACCGGCACCGGGCCCCTCACCGGCCTGAGTATCACGAAAGCGGGGGCGAATCCCGCCGAATTCACCGTGGGGTCTTTGGGATCGACCACGCTCGCGGCGGGAGCGAGCACGACCTTCAATGTGAGTTTCAGTCCCCTCAGTGGCGGCACACGCATGGCTGAACTGCGCATCGCCAGCAATGACTTCGACGAGAACCCCTTCGACATTGCTGTCAGCGGCACAGGGAATGCCCCGGAGATCGAGGTCGAGCAGCCAGCAGGCACCGTGTTGGTCGATGGTGTCTCCACCGTGGCACTGCCGGCGATCGGTGTCGGAACAACGAGCACGCAAAGCACCTTCACCGTGCGAAACCTGGGCATTGCGTCGCTGACGGGCATCAGCATCACCACGGACGGAACGAATAGCGCGGACTTCACGCTGTCGTCACCTGGAACGAGCATCGCTCCTGGTGATTTCGCCATTTTTCATGTCACTTTCAGCCCGCAGGCCGTCGGCACCCGAACGGCAGCGATTCACATTTTCAGCAACGACAGCAACGAGAGTCCCTTTGACATCGCGCTGACCGGCCAAGGTCTAACGCCGCCTCCGGGTGCGGTGGATCTGAGTTATCCAAATTCGATAGGGTACAGTTACACCTACTGTGTGCAGCCGGACGGAAAGTTGGTGATAGGCGGTGACATCAGCAGCGTGCTAGGCACTACTAGAAACAAGATTGCCAGGCTGAATGCAAACAACACACTGGACTTTGGATTTGATCCTGGGGCTAATGGCTCAGTGCTTGCAATCAACATTCAACTCGACGGCAAGCTTCTAGTTGGGGGGAGCTTCTCACAAATCGCAGGCGTCAACCGCAGCTTTCTGGCTCGACTGAATCCGAATGGGAGTCCCGATAGCGCTTTCGATCCTGGACTAAATGGCGCGGTCAGACGGATCATGCCTCAAGAAGATGGTAAAATCCTCATTGCAGGTAACTTCACAACGGTAGCAGGAATCGCGCGTAGCGGATTAGCCCGCCTCAATGCCGACGGCACGCTTGATGCCGGATTTAACCCGAATCCGAATGCGACTGTTTATGTCGTCCGTGCGCTGCCAGATGGGCGTATCTATGTCGGTGGATCCTTCAGCTCTATCGGCGGTGTCAGCGCACTTCATTTAGTCCTATTGAATGCCGATGGCACGGTGAACGGCTCTTTCAACGCGAATCCCTCCAGCTGGGTTACCGACTTATCCATCATGAGCGACGGCAAGTTGATGATCGGGGGCTTCTTTGGTTCTGTAGGGGGGGCGTCTCGCTCTTATCTGGCGAGGTTAAACAGGGATGGAACTGCGGACTCAACATTCACCACCCCTGCAAACAATGCACCATACTCGATTCTCCCGCAGGCGGACGGTAAGGTGATCTTGTGTGGGAATTTCACGATACTCGGAGCTTTTTCCAGAACTTACATAGGACGGATAAACGGTGATGGTGTTGTGGACACTAACTTCAATCCTTCTGCCGCAAACTCGATCTCGGAATGTCCGATCCTCCAAAAGAATGGTCAGTTGATCGTCCCAGGAAACTTTCCAGCTAGATCGTTCTATTTATCGAGGCTGTTAAATGATCCAGCGGCCGAATCCCTCGAAGTACTCAGCACCAGCCAAATCCGCTGGCTTCGTGGAGGATCAGCGCCAGAGGCAAATGCCGTTATTTTTGAACTCTCGACCAACGGTGGCTCGACATGGCAGCCGCTAGGGGCCGGAAGCCGCCGAAGTGGAGGCTGGGAAATCAACGGGCTGAATTTGCCTGCCACTGGCCAAATCCGTGCCCGAGCACGCTATACAGCAGGCGGATACGCTTACAGCTCAAGTGGCCTGATCGAGACACTCCTGACCTACTCGGGTGCCGTGGATAAACCGGAGATCGCCATCGAGCAGCCTGCCACGAATGATGTAGTGGATGGGGGCACTCGTGACTTGGGCTCCACTTTGGTGGCAGGGAGTAGCAGCCTTACTTTCACGCTCAAGAACACGGGTAAAGCCGATTTGACCGGACTCTCGGTCACACAAGATGGTGCTAATTCGGCAGACTTCACGGTGAGTGCTTTACCCGCATCGCTGGCGGCACAAAGCAGCACGACTTTCACGGTGACGTTCGCCCCTAGTGCCCTCGGCTCACGCTCCGCCGCTATCCACATCGCGAGCAATGACGAAGACGAAAACTCCTTCGACATCACACTAACAGGCACGGGTATCAGCCCTGAGGTCGCGGTGCAGTATCCAGTCAATATACCACTGACCGATGGCGTGTCCTCCTTGAATCTGCCGACGACTAACATAGGCAGCAGTAGCGCCGCACAAACCTTCACCATCCGCAACACCGGCACCGCGCCGCTCACGGGCATCAGCATCACGAAAGACGGCACGAACAGCGCGGAGTTCACCGTCAGCACGCCCGTCACGAGCATCGCGGCGGGAGCCAGCGCCACGTTCACCGTCACGTTTTCTCCCACAGGCAGCGGCGGGACCCGATCAGCGGCCATCCACATCGCCAGCAGTGATCTGGATGAGAATCCCTTCGACATCGCCCTCACCGCTACGGCGAATGCGCCAGAGATCGAGGTGGAGCAGCCTGCGGGATCGGCTCTGGTCGATGGCGTGAGCACGGTGGACTTTGGTCCGGTGCTCGTCGGGTCAAATACCGTGCGCACCTTCACGATTCGGAACACAGGAGCGCTCACCCTCAGCAGCCTCGCTTTGAGCAAAACCGGCACCAACAGCGCGAACTTCACGCTCAGCTCGCTTTCCACCACCTCGCTGGCTTCGGGTGGCTCCACGACCTTCACCGTGACTTTTGTGCCTGGAGCCACCGTGACGCGCAATGCCATCATCCGCGTCGCCAGCAATGATTTCGATGAAAACCCCTTCGACATCGCCGTGACGGGCAGCGGCATCGCGCCGGAGATCGCCATCGAGCAGCCGACAGGCACCAATCTCGTGGATGGCAGCTCCACGACCTCTTTTGGTAGCGTGGCCGTTGCCGGAAACGTCACGCAAACCTTCACGGTGCGGAATGTGGGCACCGCTCCGCTCACCGGACTCGCTTTGAGCAAGGCTGGCACAAACACCGCTGACTTCACGCTCGGCACTTTGACGGTCACGACGCTCAATCCGGGCGAAAGCACGACTTTTGACGTCACCTTCATCCCCACGGCCATCGGCGACCGCAGCGCCATCCTGCGCGTGGCGAGCAGTGATGACGATGAGAACCCTTTTGACATCAATCTGACCGGAACCGGCCTTGCGGCCGAAATCGCCGTCGAGCAGCCCGTGGGCACAAATCTCACCGATGGCGGCAGCCGCAGCCTAGGCTCCGTCTTGCTGGGGAGCAGCGCCAGTTTGACTTTCACGATCAAAAACCTGGGCAACATCGACCTCACCGGCATCAGCATCACCAAAGACGGCACGCACGCCGATGATTTCACCGTCACGACAGCTCCCACTGCAGCTGTGAGCGGCCCCAGCGGCAGCACGACCTTCACGGTGCAGTTCACACCCTCCGCGCTCGGCACACGCACGGCTGCCATCCACATCGACAGCAATGACGCCGATGAAAATCCCTTCGACATCCTGCTCTCCGGCACGGGCTCCGCACCGGAGATCGTCGTCGAGTATCCAGTCGGCACCGGACTCACGGATGGCGTCTCCACGCTCACCCTGCCCAGCACGGACATCGGCAGCGTGAGCAACATCACCGTCACACTCCGCAACACCGGTTCCGCGACACTGACCGGCATCGTCATCACCAAGGATGGCGACAACAGCGCTGAATTCGGCACTTCCACCCCGGCGACGAGTCTGTCTGCCGGCTTTAGCACCACCTTCAGCGTGAGCTTCAGCCCCACCGCGCTCGGCACACGCACCGCGGCCATTCACATCGCCAGCAGCGACGCGGATGAAAATCCCTTCGACCTCGTGCTCACCGGCACCGGCACCTCCCCCGAGGTCGAGATCGAGCACCCGGCAGGTGTGGGCCTCGTCGATGGCATCTCCAATGTGGACTACGGCACCGTCAATGTCGGCTCGACGCTGGTGAAGACCTTCACGGTGCGCAACACCGGCACCAGCAGCCTCAGCGGCCTCGCCTTGAGCAAAACAGGCACGAACAGCACGCTCTTCACGCTTTCCAGCCTCAGCACCACCAGTCTCGCTATCGGGGCCAACACCACCTTCACCGTCACTTACGCGCCCAACGCCGTCGCGGCTCACGGCGCCATCATTCGCCTCTCCAGCAACGATCTGGACGAAAGCCCCTTCGACATCGCGGTGACCGGCAGCGGCATCGCACCAGAGATCGCCATTGAGGCTCCCGTGGGCACGAATCTCACCGACAACGGCTCAACCATCACCTTCCCGGCGACAGCGGCTGGCAGCAGCAGCGATCCTGTAACCTTCACCGTGCGCAACACCGGCAGCGCTACACTCACGGGCCTGGCATTGAGCAAAGTGGGCACGAATACCGCCGACTTCATCCTCGGCAGCCTCGGTGTCACCTCGCTGGCTCCGGCGGAAAGCACCACCTTCGTCGTCGTGTTCACTCCCACCGCAGGTGGTACACGCAGCGCCACACTCCGAGTCGCCAGCAACGACAGCGATGAAAACGCCTTCGACATCGCCCTGAGCGGCACCGCCACGGCTCCGACGATCTCCATCGAGCAACCGGCCAACTTTGCCCTCACGAGCGGCAGCAGCATCATCGACTTTGGTGAATTGCCTCCCGGCTCTCCGATTGGTCGCACCTTCCGTATTCGCAACACTGGCACCGCACCGCTGAGCAACATCGTCCTGACCAAATCCGGCGCGAATCCGGGAGACTTCACGCTCGGCACTCCAGGAGCCACCACCATCGCTCCTGGGGCTTTCACGACCTTCTCCGTTATTTTTAATCCGACCAGTGGCGGCTACAGCAACGCCACTCTTAATATTGCGAGTAATGCGACGAACGTGAGTAGCTTCTCAATCAACGTCACGGGAGCTGGCTTGGGGCCGGAAATTGAAGTCACAGCATCGGTGCCTTTCACGACAGTCAATATGGTGGATGGCGCTTACCAATTGAATATGCGCTATGCCGCAATCAGTCCTCCAACACCCAACACTCATTGGGTCACCATCACAAACAATGGTCTTCTAGATTTAACAGGTTTGGCATTTACTTTTTCAGGACCTGCGAGCGGGGAATATTCAGCTTCTACTTTGACCACGACCACGCTTGTTCCAGGGCAAAGCACCACCTTCTCAGTCTACTTCAGTCCTTCCGAGTTAGGTGAGCGTTTGGCGACACTTCACATCCTGAGCAATGATCACGACGAATCATCCTTTGAGATCCAGCTAAAGGGAACGGGGCTGACCAGGAATCTCGCGTGGAGTATTCAATATTTTGGCTTCTCGAATAACGGTTATGATCCCTTTTTGATCGGAGAATACGAAGACCACCAAGACCCCGACCGCGACGGCACGCCAAACCTCCTCGAATTCGCCACCGGTCAGCATCCACTCAACAGCACCACCCCTGCGCAGAGCTTCACCATCGGCACCGGTGGCGAGTGCCTCTACACCTACCAGCGCTCCAAAGCAGCGGTGGCTGACGGCCTCATTTTCGCCGTGCAGCACAATGCAACGCTCGATCCCGCAGGCTGGAGCAGCGCTGGCGTGACCGAGACGATCCTTAGCGACGATGGCACTCTGCAAACCGTGCAGGCCACCATCCCCGCGCCAACAGGCGGATCGTGCTTCACGCGACTTCGAGTACAGCGGCCCTGAGTTCGAGCATTCGCGCCGCTTGCGGCTTGAGGTGGGTTTTACTCCCGCCACTTCGCGGTGGCGAGGCAGGTCCAGCCGAGCATGAAGCTCACGCCGCCAAAGGGTGTCACGGCTCCGAGCCATTTCACCTGCGTATAGGCCAGGAGGTAGAGTGAGCCGCTGAAAAGCAGCATGCCGCTGATGATGAAGCGCCAGGCCCAGGAGGCGGCGCGGCCTTGGCCTGCCAGCAGGGCGAGCAGCACCGCCAGCACGGCGTGGGGCAGGTGGTAAAAAGAGGCCGTCTTCCAGTGCTCCAGCTCATTCGTGGCCACGAGCAGGTCGTGAACCTTTCCATGGGCTCCCATCGAGCCGAGGATGATGCCGGTCAGGCCAAGAAAGGCGGAAAGTCGGACGCGGAAGGTGTTTGGGGCGGTCATGGCGGCTTCTTTGGCCTTTCACGAAGGAAAAATCACCCGCAAAATGCCTGCGTGCGCCTAATTTAACCCGTCCCCACTCGTTCCACCCCGCACTCTTTACGCATGCCAGAACGCCACGACCAAGATGAAGCCTCGATCTTGGTCCGGCGTGCCCTCGACCAACATGAAAGCAACCTCATCGCCTACGCAGCCAGCATCCTCGGTGGAGACATCGAGCGTGGCCGCGATGTGGTGCAGGATTCGCTCCTCAAGCTCTACCTCACCGAGCCCGCTCGCGTGCGGGACAATCTCAAATCCTGGCTCTACACCGTCTGCCGGAATCGCGCCTTCGACATCCTGCGCAAAGACCACCGGCTCGATCTCGGCGATGACGAATTCCTCGAAGCAGCTCCTTGCCACGACCCCGATCCCGGCCGCCTCGCCATCCAGCGTGAGCTTTACGAGCACGTCTGGCGCTGCGTGGACCGCCTCCGGCCCAATCAACGCGAGGTCGTCCGCCTCAAATTCCTCCACGATTGCTCCTATCAGGAGATCGCTGGCATCACCGGCCTCACCATCGGCAATGTGGGCTTCATCATGCACCACGCCATCCGCAAGCTGCGGGACCTCCTCGCCGAGGAAGCAGCCCAGCACCACAATCAACACTGACCGCCCCTTTCTGCCATGAATCCGCAAAACAACCCGCACTTCACTGCCTACACTCTCGGCGAGCTCGATGCCGCGCAGGCCCGTGAAATTAACGATACGCTTCACGAGAACTCCGCAGCCGTGCATGAGTTGGAGCAAATCGAAGCCGTCACCGATGCTCTACGCCACGGTGCACCCATCCCGAATGCCCGCCTCACCCCGGATCAGCGCCATGCGGTGCTTCACCCGACGAATCTCCCACGCTTTGTGCAGCCCGTGATGCCACGCCAGGCTCCGGTGAAAAAGCCCGCCGTCTTCTGGAACACCTTCAATGTCGTCTTGAAAGTCGCCGCTGTCATCGCCCTCACCGGCAGCGCCTTCCTGCTTGGCTGGCAGATGCAGCCGCAGGGAGCGTCATCCGTTACCGAGGTCACACCGCCGTCTCCCGAGCCGGTGAAGCCTCAACCAATGCCCGTCATCGCCGAAGCACCGCCGAAGCAGCCTGCCCCTGCTGTCATTGCCGAGCCAAAGCCCGCCCCCACGCCTGCAAAACCCGTCTTGGTCGTCGCGGAAGCACCCAAGTCCGCTCCCATCGTCATCGCCAAAGTCGCCAAGGCTGCCGAAGCTCCGAAGCCTGCGCCACAGCCTCCGCTCAATCTTGGCTTCACCTTGCCGCGTGGTGCTGCAGCCGCCTTTGCCAGCACCTCGAAGGAGCCCACGGGTAAGTTCACCCTTCTCCCCGCCCTCGTTCGACCCGCTCCGGCCAAAAGAGATGCCCAGGCTTTCGCTGCCCCCGTTTCCAATGCGAATGCCAAAGCCACCGAAAAGCCCGCCAAGGCCAGCGAACTGCTCATTCACTCCTGGCAGTCCGAAGTCGCCACTTGCCCGTGGAATGAGACGCACCGCCTCCTGCGCATCGTGATCCAGCTTCCGGCCAATCAAACCGCCGTCACCAGCGTGAACGCAGCCGCCTTCCCGATGCAGATCGCCTTTGATCCGCTCGCCGTGAAGCAGTTCCGCTTCCTTTGTGAGCGTCACATCGCCGCTCCCGAACTCGAAAAGGCCGGCACCCACGTCGTCTGGTATGAATTCGAGCCCAATGGCAAATCGGACCTCAAAGCGCCTGCTGCCCGCCAGATCGCCACCGTCACCGTTGGCAATACCCGCTTCACGCAGAAGACCGTCGGCCCCTTTGACGACTCGAAGCTCCAGGTGCTCGATCGTGGCTTCACGCTCGAAAACGCCCGCGACGATTTCGTCTTCGAATCCGCCGTCGTTGGTTTCGGCATGCTCATGCGCGGAGCCGGCCAGCTTGGCAGCCTCAACAACGAACTCGTCCTCAGCCTCGCCACCCGTGCCAAGGCCGAATCCCTCGAGCGTGCCCGCTTCATCAAGCTCGTCCGGGACGCTCAAAGAGCCGCCGGGCTGTGAGCAGGCGGAGGATCAGATCGGTCGCATCGGTCCGATAAAAATCTCCCCGCACCCCTTTTCGGCAAAAAATCCGAAAGTCCGGCCCTGCTCATGCACTTGTAGCAGGCACCATGTCTGAATCACCGCTCTCCGAACGCCAGGTCGTCGAACTTCTCTCTTCCGCACGCCAGCGTCTCTTTGCCGAGGTCGGCAAAGTCATCGTCGGTCAGCAGCACGTCGTGGATGAAATGCTCATCGCACTGCTCGCTGGAGGCCACTGCCTCATCACCGGTGCTCCGGGTCTCGCGAAGACCTTGCTCATCAAAACCGTCGCCGATGTCTGCCACCTCAGCTTTCAGCGCATCCAGTTCACGCCTGATTTGATGCCCTCGGACATCACCGGCACCGAAATCCTCGAAGACAGCCCCGAAGGCCGCAAACTCGTCTTCAGCCGCGGCCCCGTCTTCGCGAACATGATCCTGGCTGACGAAATCAACCGCACGCCGCCCAAAACGCAGGCTGCGCTACTCGAAGCCATGCAGGAGCATCAGGTCACCGTGAATGGCAAAACGATGCCGCTGCCCGAGCCCTTCTTCGTGCTCGCCACACAGAACCCCATCGAGCAGGAGGGCACCTACCCGCTCCCCGAAGCCCAGCTCGACCGCTTCATGCTCAACATCGTCATCGACTACCTCAGCGAGGACGATGAAGTCGCCGTCGTCACCCGCACCACCAGTGGCAAAGGCGAGCCCGTGCAGCGCCTATTCACCGGCGAGCAGCTTCTCGCCTTCCAGCAAGTCGTCCGCAAAGTCCCCATCGCCGAAGACGTCGCCCGCTACGCCGTGCGCCTCTCCGCCGCGTCACGGCCAGGTCGCGACGGCGTGCCCGACTTCGTCAATCAATGGGTCAGTTGGGGCGCCGGCACCCGCGCCAGCCAAAACCTCGTCCTCGGCGCCAAAACCCGCTGCCTCCTCCACAACCGCACCCACGTCACCGCCGACGACATCCGCGCCATGGCCCTCCCCGTCCTCCGCCACCGCATCCTCGTGAACTACAAAGCCGAAGCCGAAGGCGTGACGGTGGAGAAGGTCATCGCGAAGTTGCTGGAGACGGTCAAACAATGATGAAACCAGAATGAGGAATGCCGAATGAATGACGAAGTCTCAATTGCCCAAGGATTCGTCTCCTCGTCTCACCCTTCTCTCATTCAAACATTGGTCATTCATTCGTCATTCGCCATTCTGGTTTCGTCATTCCGCCGCTCATGAGCACCGCCACCACCTTCCTCGATCCAGCGGCACTTATGCGCATCAAGTCGCTCGAACTGAGAGCGAAGGTCGTCGTCGAGGGGCTCTGGAAAGGCATGCACCGCAGCCCGTATCACGGCTTTTCCGTCGAGTTCTCCGAATACCGTGCCTACGTCCAAGGCGACGATCCACGCTACATCGACTGGAAGGTGCTCGCTCGCAGTGACCGCACCTACATCAAGAAATTCGAGGACGAGACGAACCTGCGCTGCCAGCTCGTCATCGATCACAGCAAGTCGATGAAGTACGGCTCGCAGAGTTACACGAAGGCCGATTACGCGGCCACGCTGGCGGCCACGCTCGCGTCGTTTCTCATGAAGCAGGGCGATGCGGCGGGATTGACCACCTTTGCGGATGGGATCGAAGAACACATGCCGCCTCGCAATCGTCCTGGTCATCTGCGCCGCATCATCACTGAACTGGAGCGCCCCGCCAAGGCCGCAGGCACCTCGCTCGATCTTTCCGTCGGCCAGTTGGCCGATCTCTTGCGCAAACGCGGCATGATCTGCCTCATCACCGATCTCCTCGCGCCCATTGAGCACTTGGAGAAGCAGCTCGCCCTCCTCGGAGCCATGGGACACGACCTCGTACTCTTCCATCTCATGGACCGCGCCGAGATCGACTTCACCTTCGAAAAATCCGCTCACTTCCGCGATGCCGAAACGGGTGCCGAACGCTTCATCAACCCTCAAATCGCCCGCGAAACCTACCTCAAGCGGCTTCAAGCTCATCGCGATACCATCCAAGCCGCCACCGAACGCTACAACGTCGAATACCACTTCTGCCCCACCGACCGGCCGCTCGAAGAAGTCCTCTTCGACTTCCTCAGCGCTCGTCAGCGCAAGAAAGCGTCGAAGCGCCTCGCGGCAGCTTAATCCTACTCGTCCTCCTACTCGAACTCGTCCTCGATTCTGCCACGTCGCCACACCCCAAATCGACCAAACCACCAGATCGTCCCGCCTCACTCTTCTTCACTCGCTAACCTCACTTCCTATCGCACCCAAATGATCGAGGACGAGTTCGAGTAGGAGGACGAGGACGAACCCAAGCATCCCCATGAACTGGCTCTTCCCACTCTACCTCGCCGGTGCCGCCGCGATCATCGCGCCGATCCTCCTGCACCTCCGCCGAAGACCACCGCAGGACCGCGTGGAGTTCAGTTCGCTGCTCTTTCTCGATGCGCAGACGCCCGTGCCGGTTTCCAAGCGTCGCCTCGAAAACTGGCTGCTGCTTCTCCTTCGCTGTCTGGCTCTCATCCTGCTCGCCTTGATGTTCTCGCG
>JBEIGR010000059.1:0-14912 GCA_040381795.1 Verrucomicrobiaceae bacterium
CAAGACCACCGTTACGGACATCGAAATGTTCCGCAAGCTTCTCGACGAAGGTCGTGCCGGCGACAACGTGGGTCTCCTCCTGCGCGGCACCAAGAAGACCGACATTGAGCGCGGTCAGGTCATTGCCAAGCCCGGTTCCGTTACCCCGCACAAGAAGTTCAAGGCTGAGGTTTACGTCCTCTCCAAGGATGAAGGCGGTCGTCACACGCCGTTCTTCAACAACTACCGCCCCCAGTTCTACTTCCGCACGACGGACGTGACTGGCTCGGTGACCCTTCCTGAAGGTGTCGAAATGGTGATGCCTGGTGACAACGTTTCCATCACGGTGGAACTCATCACCCCCATCGCTATGGAGAAGACCATCCGCTTCGCCATCCGTGAGGGCGGCAAGACCGTCGGTGCCGGCCGTGTGGCTGAAATCCTCGACTAAGCCTCCGCGTAAGTTCGTTTGTTTGAGTCCCGCCGGGTCTGGCATCAGGCCCGGCGGTGATCTCATCTCCCGGCGAAAGCGGGGACGAGCTTGCTAGAGTCGATATTCCTCGCTATCCTCTTCTGGAAGCGTCTTCGCTAATAAAGGTCAGTAGCTCAATTGGTAGAGTAGCGGTCTCCAAAACCGTCGGTTGGGGGTTCGAGTCCCTCCTGGCCTGCCAGCGAAGAAATCCCGAATCATCAGTAAATCCGCCTCACACGTCACGCTTCATGAGCAAAATCCGCAAATATCTCAGCGAGGTCTTCCTCGAATTGAGAAAAGCCACCTGGCCCTGTGACCCGAAAGAAAAGGGTTTCGCCAAATATCGTGAACTGAATGAATCCACCGTGGTGGTCTTCATTGCGATGATTTTGCTCGGAGCTTTCGTCGCTGTCTTTGACGTGTCGTTCCGCGAAGCTTTTCAAGCTGCCCAGTCTTGGTTTGGTAAATAGTGTGCCCGCCGGGGCCATCCGGCATCATTTCGTCCCACCTCACCCGCCCCCGACCCTTTAACCATGGCAGCCATCCCCGCCGCAAAAGATCAGTGGTATGCGATTCATGTTCGCTCCGGCCTTGAAAACAAGGTTCGTGAAAACATGCTGCGTCGTATCCAGACCGAAGAGATGGGCGACCATGTTTTCTCTGTCCTTGTGCCCATGGAGCGAGTCTCCGAGGTTAAAAAAGGCAAGCGCAGCGAGCACAATCGTAAGTACTACCCTGGTTACGTCTTTGTGAACTGCCACCTCTTGGATGAACACAACAGGATCATTGATCGTTCGTGGTACTTCATCAAGGAAACGGACGGCGTGCTGAACTTTGCTAGCGGCAAAGACAATCCCATGCCCATGCGCGAGCGTGACGTGGATGCCATGCTGGCACAGGCACGCGAGAAAGAAGAGGGGGCTGTTCCGAAAATCGCATTTAGCCCAGGTGATAGCGTCCGCGTGGCTGAC
This sequence comes from Verrucomicrobiaceae bacterium, assembly GCA_040381795.1. Classification (GTDB taxonomy): domain Bacteria; phylum Verrucomicrobiota; class Verrucomicrobiia; order Verrucomicrobiales; family Verrucomicrobiaceae; genus Prosthecobacter. The sequence continues at coordinate 1,423 of JBEIGR010000059.1, forward strand.
GGTCCGTTCGAAAGCCAAATTGGAACCGTCGAGGAGATTGATCCCGAGCGCGGCGTGCTGCGTGTCTCAGTGAATATCTTCGGACGTTCTACACCTGTCGATCTCGAGTATTGGCAGGTCGAGAAGGCCGATGCCGCCTAACATCTTCTCCCGCATTTGCTTCGCCTAAACCATTCCCAGAACACACAAAACCTAAGGACCCCCAGACATGGCCAAAGAAATCGTCAAACAAATCAAATTGCAGATCAAAGCCGGCGCGGCAAACCCCGCCCCGCCCATCGGTCCCGCCCTCGGCCAGGCCGGCGTGAACATCATGGCCTTCTGCAAAGAGTTCAATGCGGCCACTCAGAAGGCTGGCGGTGATGTGCTCCCCACGATCATCACCGTTTACAAAGACAAATCCTTCACTTTCATCACCAAGCAGCCTCCCGCATCGAACCTGCTCAAGAAGGTGGCAAACATCGCTTCTGGCTCCGGTGAGGCGAACAAGAAGAAAGTCGCCAAGATCAGCAAGGCCCAGCTCCTTGAGGCCACCAAGCTGAAGCTCGCTGACCTCAACACGCAGGATCTCGAGCGTGCCTCCCGCATCATGGCAGGCACCGCCCGCCAGATGGGCATCGAAATCGCTGACTAATCTCATTTCACCCCTAACCCACCGCAGGAGAACACACCCGTTCGTCAACACTGCCCCCCACCATGCAAACCCGAAGCAAACGCTATAAAAAAGCCGCCGAGATGATCCCGGCAGGAAAGCTTTTCTCGCTCGAGGAAGCCGCTGACCTGCTCCGCAAGCTCCCCGGCACCAAGTTCAACCAAACGGTCACCCTCTCTTTCCGCATGGGTGTCGATCCGAAGAAGTCAGATCAGATGGTCCGCGGCACTTGCCCGCTTCCTCATGGTTCTGGTAAGTCGGTTCGTGTCGCCGTGTTCGCTGTTGGTAATGCTGCTGAGGCTGCCAAAGCCGCTGGCGCTGAAATTGTCGGCTACGAAGATTTGATCGCTAAGGTTAAAGAAGGCTTCACTGGTTTCGACGTCGCTATCGCCACGCCTGCTGCGATGAATGAAGTTCGCAAGCTTGGTAAACAGCTCGGTCCTCGTGGATTGATGCCGAATCCGCGTACTGGCACTGTCACGGACGACACCGCCGGCGCGGTGAAAGCCGTCAAGGCAGGTCGCGCTGACTTCAAGCTCGACAAAAATGGCAACATCGCTTCCGGCATTGGCAAAGTGAATTTCGATGTCGCACAGCTCGCTGACAACGCCCGCAGCCTTATTGACGCCGTTTCACGTGCAAAGCCCGCCTCCGCTCGCGGTCGCTACGTCGAGACCATCACATTGGCCTCCACGATGAGCCCCGCTGTGCGCATCGACGTCTCCAAGTACATCAAACTCTAAACTCCGCGCAGACCTGACCCATGAATGCTGAAAAAACACTGCTCATCGAAGATGTCCTGCGTCGCGTGAACGCCTCGCCGTTCTTGCTCGTTGTCGATTACACTGGCCTCAAAGTTGATAAGTTTGCCGAACTTCGTAAGCGCCTCGGCGCAGTCGGAGCTGAAATCCACGTCTTCAAGAACAACCTCGTTCGCAAAGCTGCTGAAAAAGCAGGTTACCCGGATGACCTTAGCACTCACCTGACCGGGCAGAGTGCGTTTGTCACTGGCGTCAAAGAAATCTTCGCGACCGCGAAGATCATGAAGAACTTTGCTGCCGAGTTCGAAAAGCCGGTGATGAAGGCTGGCGTGCTTGATGGCAAGTTGCTCGATGTAGCGACCATCAAGGCCCTTGCTGATCTACCTTCCCGCGAAGTCCTCTACTCGATGCTTCTTGGCGTCTTGCAAGCTCCCGGTTCTGCTCTTGCCCGCGCCCTCAAGGCCAAGGCAGAGAAGGACGGCGGTCCAGCAGATGCTTCCTCCCTTGTTGAAGCTCCAGCGGAGGCTCCTGCACCCGCCGAGGCGGCCCCTGCTGAAGTCGTCGCTGCTTAACTCATTACAAACACATCAAATTTGACCAGATAGCCCGTCACACGGCTTGAACACATAAACACCTAATGGTTCCTTGCCGGGGCAAAAGCGTTTGCTCTTAAACCCTCCGATGCTTCGGAAAGCGGCGATACCGACACACTACTATGGCTGACCTGAACAAAATCGTTGAAGAACTGAGTGGCTTGACCGTCCTCGAAGTTTCCACCCTCGTCAAAACCCTCGAAGAAAAGTGGGGCGTGAGCGCCGCTGCTCCTGTCGCTGCCGCTGGAGTCGGTGGTGGTGGTGCCGCTGTTGCTGCCGTTGAGGAGAAGACCGAGTTTGACGTTATACTTACCGATGCTGGCGCGAACAAGATCGGCGTCATCAAAGAAGTCCGTGGCGTGGTCCCAGGCCTTGGCCTTGCTGAAGCTAAGAAGCTCGTCGAGAGCGCTCCGCAGAAGCTCAAGGAAGGCATCAAGAAGGAAGAAGCGGAAGAGATCAAGAAGAAGATGGAAGCCGCTGGCGCCAAGGTCGAGATCAAGTAATCCCGGTCTGGTCCTTCAACCTACATACGCTCTTTGGTCGCGTGGCGGCGGTTTTAATACTTCCCCACGCGGCCCTGATCGGCCAAAAAATTCAAAAGCCTTTTTCGATTCCTTTAAACATCGCAAAAGCCTTTTCCCCGAAAATTTCCCATTCATAGCATGACAGGCTCTTTCTCCGAAAATCTCTCCCATCGCGGTTCCGACCGTGTGGAAGGGGTTTCGTGCGATTCGAGCCGTTTTGCGCCCTATTTCGCCTTCACCAGCATTATGGCTTCGGCTGTGCTTTTTGGTGAAAGTGCGAGCTTCCCGCCGTGTGCGGCCGAGTTCAGCCTCATCGTCTGAATTCCGCCGCGCACAGCGCATTTTGCCACCCCAAATCGTCCCAAAACCCGTCCTCTCGTCCCATGTCCCAGCGCACTAACTTTGGCAAGATCCACGAAGTCGCCGAGCCGCCGAATCTCATCGAGATCCAGCTCCGTTCGTATGAGGAGTTCCTCCAGCAGAACATCTCTCCCTCCAAGCGCAAAAACGTTGGCCTGCAGGCGGTCTTCAAAGAAGTCTTCCCCATTACCAGTTACGACGAAAAGATGACGCTCGACTTCGTTCTTTACGAGATCGGCGAGCCCAAGCTCAATTCGCTGGAAGCCATCCGCGAGGCTGAGACCTATTCCGCCCCGCTTTATGTTACTTACGAGCTCAAAGACGAGGCCGGAGCCAAGCAGGAACGCGTGTACATGGGCGAAATCCCGCTTATGACTGTTCGCGGCACCTTCGTCATCAATGGTGCGGAACGTGTCGTCGTCTCCCAGCTTCACCGTTCCCCTGGCATCTGCTTCGAGCAGACGCAGCATCTCAACGGCCGCTGGCTGCACGGCTTCCGTATCATCCCTGACCGTGGCACTTGGCTCGAAGTGCAGTTCGACACGAACGATCTCCTCTACGTCTACCTCGACCGCCGCCGCCGTCGCCGCAAATTCCTCGCCACCACGCTCCTGCGTGTCATCGGCTTCCCGAACGACGAAGACATCCTCAAGCTCTTTTACGACATTCAGGATCTCAAGATCAAGGAATCCCTCTCTGAGGAAGACCTTGCCAACAAAATCCTCTTCAAAGACATCCTTGATGGCGAGCTCATCGTGGCCCGCGCTTATGAGCCGCTTACTCAGGGCGTCGTCCGCCAGCTTCAGCAGCTCGGTCACAAATCGGTGAAGATCGTCAATGCCTCCCCGGAAGACCTTCTCATCACTTCCCTGCGCAAAGACACGGCGCATGATGAAGACGAGGCTCTCAAAGAAATCTACCGCCGCCTCCGCCCGGGTGATCCGCCCACCACGCCGAACGCCCGCGCCCTCGTGAAGCGCCTGTTCTTCGATCCCAAGCGCTATGACCTCACCCGCGTCGGCCGTTACAAGATCAACCAAAAGCTTACCCTCAAGGTGGACAGCGACATGCGCATCCTTGGTGCCGAAGACGTCGTCTCCGCCATGCGCTACCTCTTCAAGCTGCGCGGTGGCGAAGGCCTTCTCGATGATATTGACCATCTCGGCTCCCGCCGCGTCCGCGCCGTCGGCGAACTCCTCGCCAACCAGTGCCGCGTGGGTCTCTCCCGCACGGAGCGTCTCGTCAAAGAGCGTATGACCCTCTTTGATGTGCAGATGGATACCATGACGCCCTCGAAGCTCGTCAATCCGAAGGCTCTTGCTGCCGTCGTGCGTGACTTCTTCGGCCGCAGTCAGCTTTCCCAGTTCATGGATCAGATCAATCCGCTCGCGGAACTGACCCATAAGCGTCGTCTCTCCGCTCTCGGGCCTGGTGGTCTTAATCGTGACCGCGCTGGCTTCGAAGTCCGTGACGTGCATCCTTCCCATTACGGCCGTATCTGCCCTATTGAGACGCCGGAAGGTCCGAACATCGGTCTGATCAACTCTCTCGGTGCGTACGCACGTATCAATGAGTTCGGCTTCATCGAAACGCCCTATCGTCCGTGCAAAGACGGCAACGTGGCCGAGAAGATCGATTACCTCACTGCGGATCAGGAAGAAAATCACTATATCGCGCAGGCGAACAACCCGATCGACGAAAAAGGCCATTTCAAAGGCCCGAAGATTACCGTGCGCTACCGCGGTGAGTTCATCGAAGTGGAGCCTGAAAAAGCCACGCTCATGGACGTGTCTCCGAAGCAACTCGTCTCTGTCGCAGCGGCTCTGATCCCGTTCCTTGAGCATGATGACGCCAACCGCGCCCTCATGGGTTCGAACATGCAGCGACAGGGCGTGCCGCTTCTTGAAGCGGAAGCTCCATTCGTCGGCACCGGCATGGAAGCCAAGGCCGCTCGTGACTCCCGCGCTGTGATCGTCGCGGACGCGAACGGCACCGTCGCCGCCTCTACCGCCGATGTCATCATCGTCACCAAAGATGGTGAACTGCCATGTAAAGAGGACAAATTCCTCGCTGATCCCATCAAGTCCGTCCAGACCGATGAGGAGAAGGGCACCTTCGTTTATCCGTTGCGCAAATTTGGCCGCAGCAATGCCGGCACCTGCATCAACCAGCGTCCGCTCGTCAAAAATGGTCAGAAGATCAAGAAGGGCGATGTCATCGCTGATGGTCCCTGCACCGACAATGGCGAGCTCGCGCTCGGCAAGAACATGCTCGTCGCGTTCATGCCTTGGAACGGCTACAACTTCGAAGACGCCATCGTCATCAGCCGCCGCATCGTGAAGGAGGACATCTATACCTCCATCCACATCGAAGACTTCGAAGTCATCGCTCGTGATACCAAGCTCGGGCCTGAAGAAATCACTCGCGACATTCCGAACGTTGGTGATGAGGCGCTGAAGAACCTCGACGCCCAGGGCGTCGTGCGCATCGGTGCGGAAGTGAAGCCTGGCGATATTCTCGTCGGCAAGATCACTCCGAAATCTGAAACGGAACTCGCTCCAGAAGAGCGTCTGCTCCGCGCGATCTTCGGTGAGAAAGCCGCTGACGTGAAGGATACCTCCCTCCGCGTACCCTCCGGTTGCGCTGGCATCGTCATGGATGTCCGTGTCGCTAATCGCACCAGCGGCGCTGAGAGCGACAAGGAAAAACTCTCCCCGTCCGAGTACAAGAAGCACATCAAGCAGATCGAAGAAGACTACCGCCAGAAGAAGGAGGAACTCTCCGATCAACTCACCGATCGCCTTGAGGAGATCATCGGTGAAGACAAACTGGACAATGACATCGTGAACGGCCAGACCGGCGAAATCATCGTCGCCGCAGGCAAGAAGGTGTCCAAAGCGATGCTCCGTCGTGTCGCCGAAAACTACGACAGCATCGAAATGGATGCCTCGCCGATGCGGAACAAGCTTTTCGACGCCATCCAGACCTTCGAGCAGAAGTTCAGCGATGCGGACACCGAGCGTGAGCGCAACCTCGACAAAATCGAAAGCTCTGAATCCGCCGCCGAATCCAACGTGGTGAAGCAGGTTCGTGTGTTCGTTGCTGCCAAACGTAAACTCTCCGTCGGTGACAAGATGGCCGGACGTCACGGTAACAAGGGCGTCGTCGCCACCATCGTGCCTGAAGAAGACATGCCGTTCCTTGAAAACGGTGTGCCTGTGGACATCTGCCTCAACCCACTCGGCGTGCCATCACGCATGAACGTGGGCCAGGTGCTCGAAACCCATCTTGGTATCGCTGCCAAGGCCCTCGGTCTCAAAATTGCCACACCGGTCTTCGATGGTATTCACGAGTCCAAGATCATGGAGTTCATCAAGGATGCCAAGAAGCAGCCTGGCTATGAATGGATGGGCCTTACCGGTAAATCTCGCCTCTATGACGGACGCACCGGAGATCCCTATACTCAGGATACCGTCGTCGGTTACATCTACATGCTGAAACTGGGCCACCTTGTCGCCGACAAGATCCACGCCCGTGCTGTCGGTCCTTACTCGCTCGTCACGCAGCAGCCGCTGGGTGGTAAGGCGCAGTATGGTGGCCAGCGCTTCGGGGAAATGGAGGTGTGGGCGCTTGAGGCCTACGGTGCCGCCTATACCTTGCAGGAGCTTCTCACCGTCAAATCTGACGACGTGCAGGGCCGCACACGCATTTACGAGCAGATCGTCAAAGGTGACCACGCCCTCCAAGCTGGTACACCAGAGTCCTTCAACGTGCTCATCAAGGAAATGCAGTCCCTGGGACTCGATGTGAAGGTGCATAAACGTGCCGGAGCCGAAGAACAGCAAGCTGAGCTCGAAGGTCTTGAGCGTTTCGCCACGGCGGCGGGGTTTTAATCCGTCGCATTCCCAAAGAACAGAAGAACAAGCAGCAACCTCCTAACTCATCACCATCATGTCTGAACCCAGCTTGAAAGAAATCTTCGGGGAAACCAAACCGGCCAGCGAATTCGACTATGTGTCGATCTGCATTGCCTCGCCAGATCGCATCCGCGGCTGGTCCTCCGGCGAAGTCAAAAATCCGGAAACCATCAACTACCGCACCTTCAAGCCCGAAAAGGGCGGCTTGTTCTGCGAGCGCATCTTTGGACCTACTCGCGACTGGGAATGCGCCTGTGGTAAGTACAAGCGCATCAAGCACAAGGGCGTCATCTGCGACCGCTGCGGCGTCGAAGTGACTCTCTCCCGCGTGCGTCGTGAGCGTATGGGCCATATCGAGCTCGCCGTGCCGGTGACTCACATCTGGTTCTACAAGTGCATGCCTTCTCGCATCGGCCTCATGCTCGACATGACCGCCCGCTCGCTGGAACGCGTCATCTACTATGAAGACTACATGGTCGTTGATACCGGTTCCACGCCTCTCCAGCGCGGCCAGCTCCTCGGCGAAGTCGAACTCCGTGAGGCTGAGGAACAGTATGGTGCTGATGCCTTTAAGGTCGGCATGGGGGCTCAAGCCATCCGTGATATCTTCTCGCAGATCAATCTGACGGATGCCATCAAGGATCTCCAGGAGGCGATGACCAAGACTCGCTCCAAGCAGACCCGCAAGAAGCTAGCCAAGCGTCTCAAGCTCTGCCAGGGCTTCGCCGAGAGCCACAGCCGCCCTGAGGCGATGATCATGGAAGTGCTCCCGGTCATCCCGCCGGACCTTCGTCCCCTCGTTCCCCTCGAAGGTGGCCGTTTTGCCACCTCCGATCTCAACGATCTCTATCGACGTGTCATCAACCGCAACAACCGTCTCAAGAACCTCCTCCAGCTCCGCACACCGGATGTCATCATCCGCAACGAGAAGCGCATGCTCCAAGAGGCCGTCGATGCCCTCTTCGACAACGGTCGTCATGGCCGCCCTGTAACTGGCGCTGGCAATCGTCCGCTCAAATCCCTCTCCGACATGCTGAAAGGCAAGTCTGGCCGTTTCCGTCAGAACCTTCTCGGCAAGCGCGTAGATTACTCCGGCCGTTCCGTCATCGTGATCGGCCCTGAACTCGGCCTGCACCAATGCGGTCTGCCGAAGAAGATGGCGCTCGTGCTGTTCGAGCCCTTCATCATCCGCCGCTTGAAGGAAATGGGCCTCGTTCATACCGTCCGCTCGGCCAAGAAGATGATCGAGCGCCGCACGCCTGAGGTTTGGGACATCCTCGACGAAGTGACCCGCGGTCACCCCGTCTTCCTCAACCGCGCTCCGACTCTTCACCGTCTCTCGATCCAAGCTTTCGAGCCGAAATTGATCGAAGGTGAAGCTATCCGCGTCCATCCGCTCGTTTGCACGGCTTACAATGCCGACTTCGACGGTGACCAAATGGCCGTTCACGTTCCGCTTTCCGTGGAAGCGCAGATGGAGGCCCGCCTCCTCATGCTCGCGCCGAACAACCTGTTCTCGCCTGCTTCCGGCAAGCCCATCATGAACCCCAGCCAGGACATTCCTCTGGGCTGCTTCTTCCTCACCTACCTCCGTGAGCTGCCGAACCACGACAAGAAAAAGAGCGATCACCCAGATCGTCTCCCCATATTCAATGATCCGGCCGAAGTCGAGTTCGCCATTACCGAAGGCGGTCTCTCGGTGAACGACAAGATTCTTTATCGTAACCCGGACTACAACAAGCCAAAGCGTGCTTATGGCGATCCTTCCAAGGTCGTCATCGAAACGACCGCTGGCCGCGTCCGCTTCAATGAAATCTGGCCTGAAGGCGTAGGGTTCATTAATACCAATGTCGGCAAGAAACAGATTTCCGACATCATTTGGCGCTGCTACCAAGCTGTCGGCCAGCACGAGACCGTGCTCGCTCTTGATCGTCTGAAATCCCTTGGCTTCAGCGAAGCCTCTAAATCTGGCTGTTCCATCGGTATTACGGATATGGTCATCCCAGAGGCGAAGAAAGTCGGCGTCGAGAAGGCTTATAAAGAGATCGAGGAAGTCGATAAGCAGCATCGCCGCGGTATCATCACTCAAGGTGAGCGTTACCAGAAGATCATCGATATTTGGACCCAGGTCGGTGAGCAGGTCACGAACGAGCTCTTCCGCACGTTGGAACACAACGACGGCAAGAAGCATCACAGCCCGCTCTACGTCATGGTCACCTCCGGTGCTCGTGGTAACCGTACGCAGATCAAGCAGCTCGCTGGCATGCGTGGCCTCATGGCCAAACCATCCGGTGAGATCATTGAGCGTCCGATTATTTCGAACTTCCGCGAAGGTCTCACCGTGCTCGAGTATTTCATCTCCACGCACGGTGCCCGTAAAGGTCTGGCCGATACGGCGCTGAAGACGGCTGACTCCGGTTACATGACACGTAAGCTCGTCGATGTATCCCAGGACGTCATCATCACCGAGCAGGATTGCGGCACCGCCAACGGCATCACGCTCGCCTCCATCTATCAGGGCGACGAAGAAATCGTGGACCTCAAGACCCGCATCTACGGCCGAACGAGCTGCGAAACCATCCACGATCCCGTGGATAAGAGCGTCGTCATCAAGGCGAACCAACTCGTCACTGAAAAAGAGGCCAATCACCTCATGAAGATCGGCGTCGAGAAGCTCAAGATCCGCTCCGTCCTCTCCTGCGAAAGCAAGCGTGGCTGCTGCGCCAAGTGCTACGGCCTCCACCTCGGCACCCAGAAGATGGGCCGTATCGGTGAGGCCGTCGGCATCGTCGCCGCTCAATCCATCGGCGAGCCTGGAACGCAGCTCACCATGCGTACCTTCCACACCGGTGGTGCAGCAATGAGTGCCTTCAAGCAGCCCTTTATCCTCACCAAAAACGCCGGAACGCTCCGCCTCACCGACATCCGCACCGTGCAGACCGTCGAAGGAAACTGGATCGCCCTCACCAAGAATGGAGCCCTCTCCATTCATGATGAAGACGGCCGCGAACTGGAGAGCCACAAGCTCGTCATCGGTGCCGTCATCGCGAAACCCGATGGTGCCCACGTCAAAAAAGGCGAGCAGATCGTCATCTGGGATCCCTACAGCATTCCGATCATCACCGATAAAGCCGGTAAAGTGGAATTCCGCGACCTCATCAGCGGCATTACCTTCACCAAGGAGAAAAACGAATCGACCGGCAACGAAGAAATGGTCGTCATCGAGCATAAGGAAGACCTGCATCCGCAGATCGTCATCTCCGATCCGAAGACGCACGAAATCCTCGCCAGCTACACCATTCCGGCCGGCGCTCACGTTAACGTCAAAAACAACGAGAAGGTCGAAGGTGGTACAACCGTCGCCAAGACACCTCGTAAGGCCGCTAAGACCAAGGACATCACCGGCGGTCTGCCGCGTGTGGCTGAGCTTTTCGAAGCCCGCAAGCCCAAGGACGCCTGTGAAATCGCCCGTATCGATGGCATCATCGAGATCGGCGGCCTCGTCCGCGGCAAGCGTCGCGTCATCATCACCGATCCGACCACTGGCCAGCAGGAAGAGCATCTCATCCCCCGCTCCAAGCACATCCTCGTCTCCAATGGCGACCATGTCAGCAAGGCGGACCAGCTTACCGACGGCCCCGTCGTTCCGCATGATCTCCTTGAGATCCTTGGCCCGCAGGCCCTTCGCGAACATCTCGTCAATGAAGTGCAGGAAGTTTACCGTGCCCAGGGCGTGGAAATCAACGACAAGCACGTCGAGATCATCATCCGCCAGATGCTCCGCAAGGTGAAGATCACCGATCCAGGTGATACCAGCTTCCTCTGGGGCGATCAGATCGACCGCACCGAGTTCGAGAAGGAAAACGCCCGCATCTCCGACGAGGGTGGCAAGCCCGCCGATGCCGAGCCGGTCCTTCTTGGTATCACCAAAGCCTCCATCGAGACTGAGTCCTTCATCTCTGCCGCCTCCTTCCAAGACACCACCCGTGTGCTCACCGAGGCTGCCACGCTCGCGAAGAACGACTTTCTCCGCGGCTTCAAGGAAAACGTCATCATGGGTCACCTCATCCCTGCCGGCACCGGCTTCCTCAAGAACCGCAGCTTCGACGTCCACGAGACCGAAAGCCCCATGGTTCCCGCCGAAGAAGAGGCCGCCTGATCAGCCCTGTAACCACTCCCACACCGCCTCCGCGCCTCAAAAGCCGGAGGCGGTTTTGTTTTGGGAAGATCGGTCGGATCAGACGGATCGGTCTGATCTTACGTTTGCATCACTCAAGCTTCGTAAACACTCCGGCAGCAGCTTTCACGGAGATTTTCTGGTTCGCCGCATACGCCCGGGCAGCAGCCGTTCGAAACTCGGACCGAGGTCCGTCTCTCAGCCAGACTTCGAGTGCGTCACGCAGCAGGAAGGAGCCGGGATACATGAACTGCTCGGTGGTGAGGAGCGGGCGGGCTTTGAGGGCCTCCAGGTAGGGTTTGAACCAACTCGCGCCCATGTAGCAAAGGATGATGGCATCCGTGGAGGTGGCGGTATCGAGGCGCGAAATCGACAAAGGTGCGTCCATGAGGCCGTTGTGGCCGATGAAGGCGGTCAGATTGTTTTTTCGTTCACGCAGGTTGGCGAAAAAGGCTTCGAGGCACTGATGGATGTTTTTTCCGCGCCAAGCCTCGGCGATGAGCAGGCAATCCTTCGAGGCATGGCGGTAGCTCCGCCGCTCCAAAATCTCCGGTGCGGGGTTTTCCTCGATCTTCTCGAGTTTCCAAGCCTTGCTGCGGCCAAACACGGATTTGAATCCGTCCGTGGTTTCCCAGTAGAGATTGTTCGCCGCATCATCTCCATTCCCGATCTTTGACGGGACTTTTGCAATGCCCTGATGCTCGTTGTCCGCTAGGGCGACGAAAACGTGGATGCGTCTGGGATCAGAGTTCGCCTGCTGGCAGGCCAGCAGGCAGAGCATCACGATCCACGCCTTCATGGGCTCAGAACTTCAACTCTTCTCCAAAGATCATCCGGGCGGCCTGGGCCACGTCTTTATCTCCACGGCCGCTGAGGTTCACGAGGATGATTTGATCCTTCCGCATCATGGGGGCCACTTTTTTGACTTCGGCGATGGCGTGGGAGCTTTCGAGGGCGGGGATGATGCCTTCGATCTGGCTGAGTTCCTGGAAACCAGCGAGCGCTTCGGAGTCGGTGGCGTAGTTGTAGGTCACGCGGCCTTCATCGTGCAGCCAGGCGTGCTCGGGGCCGATGGCGGCGTAGTCGAGCCCGGCGCTGACGCTGTGGGTGAGCTCGATTTGACCATCAGGATTGGCGAGGAGCCAGGTTTTCGTGCCCTGGAGCACGCCGAGGCGTCCGCCTTGGAAACGGGCGGCATGACGTTCAGGGATGATGCCATCGCCACCGGCTTCGACACCGGTCATGCGCACATCTTTGTCATTCAGGAAAGGATGAAAGAGGCCGATGGAATTACTGCCGCCGCCCACGCAGGCAACTAGAAGATCTGGCAGGCGTTCTTCACGCTCCAAAATCTGCCGACGAGCCTCCACGCCGATGACGCGGTGGAAATCACGCACGATCATCGGGAAGGGATGGGAGCCGAGAGCGGAGCCGAGGATGTAGTGCGTATTGCGCACGTTCGTCACCCAATCGCGCATGGCCTCGTTTACGGCCTCTTTGAGCGTGGCTTGGCCAGCAGTGACGGCCACGACCTTCGCGCCAAGGAAGCGCATGCGTGCCACATTGAGGGCCTGGCGTTCCATATCGACCTTCCCCATGTAAATCGTGCAATCGAAGCCAAAGCGGGCGCAAACTGTCGCAGTGGCCACACCGTGCTGACCAGCTCCGGTCTCGGCGATGATGCGGTTTTTGCCGAGACGGCGTGCCAGCAGAATCTGGCCGAGGGCGTTGTTGATCTTGTGAGCGCCGGTGTGGAGCAGATCCTCGCGTTTGAGATAAATTTTGGCTCCGCCGAGCTTCTCGGTCCAGCGTTCGGCAAAGTAGAGCGGCGTCGGGCGGCCCACATACTCATGGAGGAGGCCGTCGAGCTCTTTGTGGAAGGCGGGATCGGCCTTGGCCATCTCGTAATGATCGGACAACTCGGTGAGGGCTGCCATGAGCGTTTCGGGCACGAACATGCCGCCGTATTTACCGAAATGGCCGTGGGCGTCGGGCAGGACTGGAAGGGTGCGTGAGGACATGGATTGGGGCGAGACTTGCAGTGCGTAAAGGCGGGAGACAAGGCAGATTTTCTCGTTCGACATTTGTGCTCCCGCATTCGTCATTCGTGCATGCCCGCCCGCCAGTTTGCCTTTTTTGACCTCGATCACACCTTGCTGCCCTTCGATACGCAGGCGCTGTTCTGTAATTTCGTGCTGCGTCGGCAGCCGTGGCGGGTGTTTTTGCATGTCTTCTTCCTGCCCTTCGCCGCCGCGCGGGCTTGTAAGCTAGCCAGCACGGATACGGCGAAGCGGGCCTTCAATGCCTACCTCTGGGGCATGCCTGCGGAGGAACTCCGAAAGCTGGCCCGCGAATTCGCCGCGACGAGTGTGGAGCGCTGGATCTACCCTGATCTGCGGGCGGAAATGCTGCGCCACCGGCATCAGGGCCGCGTTTTGGTGCTGAATACCGCCAGCCCGGATTTTTACGCTCACGAGATCGCCCGCGAGCTGGAGTTTGACCACTG
>JBEIGR010000060.1:0-14829 GCA_040381795.1 Verrucomicrobiaceae bacterium
CAAAAACAGATCCTTCAGCGGCATCACATCGGCGAGGATGCGGTGCTTGAAGATGGATTCGCTCACCGCGAGGCCCGCCACGAAGGCCCCGAGGGCCAGACCAAGCCCCAGCAACCCGCCAGTGAAGGCGAGACCCACGCAGCAGCCGATCACGGTGAGTGTGAAAAGTTCGCGATTCCGGGTGCGAGTGACGGCATTGAGTAGCCACGGAATGATCCAACGTGCCGCCACGCCGGCGAAGACGACGAACAAGGTCCCACGCAGCACCAAACTGCCCAGGCTGGCTCCCAGCGCCTTCGTTTCACCCGGCTGCGGTAAAATGAGCGGCACGAGAAGGAAGAACGCGATGATGAACAGGTCCTGGAAGATCGCCACGGCCAGCGCCATGCGGGCACCGGGGCTCGATTCGAGGCCGAGATCCTGAAAGCTCTTTAAACTCACGGCTGTGGAGCTCATCGCCAACGCCACGCCGAGCACCACCGCGCCCTGCCAGCCGATGCCAAAGCCAAAAACCACCGCTGCCGCCAGGGCGATGCACAGGCCCATCTGGAATCCGCCGCCCACGAAAGCCAGCCGCCGCAGGTATTTCAGCTCACCCAAGGAGAACTCCAGCCCCAGCGTAAACATCAGCAGCACCACGCCAAACTCCGCCATGTTGGCGATCTGCGCCTGCGAATCACCACCGCCGAGCAGCATCATGATGCTGGAATTGGCAATGACCACACCGCAGAGGAAATAGCCAGCGAGCAGCGATTGCTGGAGCCGCAGCAGCAGCAGCGACACGAGCACCACGCCGCCCAGCATCACCGCGAGCAGGGCGAAGATGGGCGGAATCGTTTCAGCAGCGGCCAGGGGCAGATCGAAAAGCATGCGCGGCATCCATCCTCGCGTTTGCGGCACGGATCAAATGCTTGGGTGCCGGGCTGCTTCTCTCCTTGAAAACAGCCCCGCCTCCCGCATCATGGCCGCCCGTATGACGAAAACCGCCCGTTTCATCGCTCTCGCAGCCAGTTTGGCCCTCGCGTCCTGCCAGAATCCCGCCGATCCTGCTGCCAACGTCAGCGATCCGTATGCCTCGAACTACAACGACGGCTTCTACAATCCCTACCCCGGCCAGGGCGGACGAGTGCAGCCCGGCGCCCAGCCACCGCCCTCCTACCAAACGCCTCCCGTGACGGCCGAGGCCCCGCCACCCGAGCCTCCTGCCAATCCGTATGCCTTTGGTGGTGCCGAATCGAAACCTGCTGCCTCCTCCACGAGCACCAAGCCAAAGACCGTCGCCAGCAGCAGCTCGTCGAAAAAGCCCACCACCAGCTCCTCGAAGTCCAAATCCAAATCGAAGCCGAAATCCTCCAGTGGCTCGAAATACACCGTCTCCAAGGGTGATTCGCTCTACGCCATTGCTTTGAAGAAAAAGACCACGGTGGCGAAGCTCAAGGCCGCCAACGGCCACAAGAGCGACCTCATCCGCCCCGGTCAAGCGCTCAAAATCCCCTGATTCGAGTCTCCTGGCTTGAATAAACCGGCTGCGTCCGGCGTCCGAAACCCGCCCTCATCCTGAAAATGTCCGCCGCCGCCCCTGCCGCGACCGATCCCGTCGAGCCACTCGACGTCGATCTCGTCAAACGCAGCCAAGCGGGAGACACGCGTGCGTTCGATCTGCTCGTCACACGCTACCGGTCGAGGATCTACGCCATGACTTACCATCTCATCCAGAATGAAACCGAGGCTTGGGACCTCGCGCAGGAGGCCTTCATCAAGGCCTGGCGTGCCCTGCCGAATTTCAAGCTGGATGCGGCCTTCTACACCTGGCTCTACCGCATCGCCCACAACGTGACTTACGACTGGCTGCGGAAGAAAAAGATCCAGGGGGATGGCGAGTTCGATGACGAGCGCACCGAGCACCGTGCGATGCCCGGCTCCCGCACCGCGCCGCAGGGCTTTGACGCCCCGGACCGTGCCATGAAGCGCCAGGAGCTCGGCTCCCGCATTCAGGACGCAATCTCCCGCCTCTCGCCGGACCACCGCCAGGCGATCGTGCTGAGAGAAATCGAAGGTCTCTCGTATGAAGAGATCGCCGAGATGATGAAGTGCTCGCTCGGCACCGTCATGTCCCGCCTCTTTTACGCCCGCAAGAAACTCCAGGAAATGCTCAAGGACACCTATGAAAACCCCGTTTGACGAAAACCACGATCTCATCCGCTGGCTCGACGGTGAAATGACCGCCGCCGAATACAGCGCCTTTGAGGCCACCCTCCAAAACGACCCCGAGCTCGCCGCCGAGGCCCAATCGATGCGCCAACTGAGCGAAAGCCTCAAGACGCACCTCCCCGCCGAGCTGCCCGTGCCACACGCGGGCTTCTTTAACTCGCAAATCCAGGTCCGCATCGCCCAGATGGACCTCGATGACGCCCGCGAACGTGAAAAAGCCGCCCCCACCACCGCTGGCTGGCTCTCTTGGCTGCGCATGCCTTGGCTGGCCGGCGCTGCGGCGGCCGCGTTTGCCATCGCGGGCCTTGTTTGGACGCAAAACAGCTCCAGCGGCACCAGCACCATCGCCAGCACGTACACGCCAAATCCCGCCGTTCACGCCCAGGTCTTCCACTCCGCCGAGGCCCAGGCCACCATCCTCATGCTCGACGGCCTGGAGCCCGTCCCAGCCGAGAAAAAGATCGTCGGCTTCCGCGTCCACCGCGCCGAATCCGATGCCGAAGTGGCCACGACGACCTTGTTTGATGAAAACGGCACGGTCGTGGCCGTGGTGGCACTCAATAACAAAGGACAGCCGCAGGTGCTCAAATGACAAACGAAGCCCGAAATCTGAAATCCGAATGGCGGTGCCGCATGAAGGCACTGCTTTGTTCGTCATTCGTGCTTCTGAATTCGTCATTTTGCTTCTCCCAAGATCCCGCTCCGGTTCCCGCCAAGAAGCCCGCCACCGATGGCAAAGTCTGGGGTGCCCTCGTCTATGCCACGACGGATGCCGCCAAGCTCACCGGCAGCACCGAAAAGGCACCGGAGAGTCAAAAAGACCTCTCTGGCCGCCTCTCGAAGGTCTTCACGCCTTACACGCACTTTGAAATCATCGGCCAGCACTTCCAGGATGTGTTCCGCGAGTATGAATCCTGGGTCGTCCCCTCCCGCGATCTGTTTTTGAAGATCGACTCCAAAGGCCCCGCAGCCGGCGGTGGCATGAATTTGCACCTTCAGGTCTGGCGTGAGCAGCAGGTGCTCGTCAAAACGGACGCTGTGCTGCATCCCGGTAGCCCGCTTTTCATCGGCGGACCGAAGTGGCGGGATGGTCAGCTCCTCTTCGTGCTCGATCTGGCGAAGAAGTAACTGCGCCGGCGCGGTTTCTTGTAGCTCCTGCGTGACGGACTGCGTAGTCTCAGGACCATGCAACCGCACGCACCAAACTCCAGTTGCTGCGCATCTCCGAGCCCGGATGATGCCGTGAAGGTCGTTTCGAGTCCGGTGGCTGCCAAAACCGCCGCCTTCATCTGCCCGATGTGCGAGGGCGGGGGCTCGGACAAGCCCGGTGCCTGTCCGAAGTGTGGCATGGATCTCGAAAAGAATCCGCTGGCCGTGAGCAGCACACCTGAATGCTGTGGCGAGGGCGGCTCAGCAGAGCTTCGCGAGTTGTGGTGGCGCTTGCGCTGGGGTTCGCTCATGACGCTGCCCGTCGTGGTGCTGAGCATGGGCATGGATTTGCCATTCATCCGTGATATCCCGGCAGATGCCTCCGCGTGGATGCAGCTCGTGTGGGCCACGCCGGTGGTGTTTTGGTGCGGCTGGCCGCTGCTGGTGCGCTTTGCCCGTTCCTTCGCCACGCTGAAGACGAACATGTTCACGCTCATCGGCCTCGGCGTGCTCTCCGCGTGGGTTTACAGCACGATCGTGGTCGTGGCCCCTGGCCTTCTGCCACACAGCGGCGGTCATGGGCATGCGCCGGTGTATTTCGAGAGCGCCGCCGTGATCACGGTGCTCGTTTTACTCGGCCAACTGCTCGAATCCCGCGCCCGCCGCGCCACCGGCTCCGCCATTGCGTCTCTGATGAAGCTCGCGCCGCCGACGGCGCATCTCGTGGAGGGCTCCGTCGAAAAAGAAATCCCACTTGATGCCGTGAAGCCCGGCAATTTGCTGCGCATCAAGCCCGGCGGCAAAATCCCCGTCGATGGCCTCGTGCTCGAAGGCGTCTCCACCATTGATGAATCCATGCTTACCGGCGAGCCGATGCCTGTGATGAAGAAAGCCGATAGCCGCGTCACCAGCGGCACCGTGAATGGCAATGGCACGCTCTTGATGATAGCCGAGCGGGTCGGCGCGGACACGCTTTTGAGCCAGATCATTGCTCTCACGGCCCAGGCACAACGCAGCCGAGCACCCGTGCAGCGGCAGGCGGATCGCGTTTCAGGCTGGTTTGTGCCCGTGGTGGTCCTGATCGCGATGTCGACCTTCCTTGTGTGGTGGGAGTTCGGACCGCAGCCGAGCCTTGGCTTTGCCATCGTCAATGCCGTGGCCGTTTTGATCATCGCCTGCCCCTGTGCGCTCGGACTCGCCACACCGATGGCTGTGACCACCGGCATGGGCCGTGGTGCCCAGCTCGGCGTGCTCATCAAGGATGCCGAGACGCTCGAACGCCTCGGAACCATCGACACCATCATGCTCGACAAGACCGGCACGCTCACCGAGGGCAAACCGAGCGTCGTCGAAGTGCATCCGCTGCCGGGCTTGTCCGCCCGTGATCTCCTCGCCTGCGCCGCCGCCGTCGAAACGGCCAGCGAGCATCCTCTGGCCGCCGCCATCGTGGCCGCGGCGAAGGAACGAGACATCCCGCTGGCCACCGTGAAGGATTTTCAGGCCGTGCCCGGCGGCGGCGTGCTCGGCACCGTCGGTGAGACGGAGGTCTTTGTCGGCCAGGCAGCCTTCTTGAAGAAAAAAGGCGTCTTCATTGACGCCGAATGCGCCACCCGCTCCGCCGAGCTTCAGGCCAGCGGCTTCACTGTCGTGCTCGTCGTGCTCGACGGCCGCCCGCTGGGCCTCATCGCCCTCACCGATAAAATCAAAGAGAGCACCAAGCCCGCCATCGAGGCCCTTCACGCCCTTGGATTGAAGTTCAAGATGCTCACCGGCGATACCCGCTCCACCGCCGACCGCGTGGCGAAGGATCTGCGCATCGACGAAGTCGCCGCCGAGCTCAGCCCGCATGACAAACTCGTGCATGTTTATCAGATGAAGGAACAAGGGCGGAAGGCCGCCTACGTCGGCGATGGTATCAACGACGCCCCCGCGCTCAGCGGCGCGGAAGTCGGCATCGCCATGGGCACCGGCACCGATGCCGCGATGCACAGTGCCTCCGTCACCCTCGTGAAAGGCGATCTCCGCGCCCTCCATCGTGCTTTCACCCTCAGCCGTGCCACCCTGCGCATCATCCGCCAAAACCTCGCCTTCTCCTTCCTCTACAACGCCATCGGCATCCTCATCGCCGCTGGCGTCCTCTATCCCTTCACCGGCCGCTTGCTAAGTCCCATGCTTGCAAGCGTCGCGATGTCACTGAGCAGCCTCACGGTCATCTTGAACTCGCTGCGTTTGAGGTGGTTTAAGTAGGCTCTGCCACACAGCGCGGCGCTTGCGATTCGAGCCGAATATCTGTTTGCGATCATGGCACCATTGAGGCTGATTCGGTCATGCAATTTTCAACGACACCCACCGATAGCCCGCTCGTCACGACGAGGAGCACGCATACCCCTTTATGCCCAACTCCGAACGAGACACGTCCCTTGCGCAGCTTGGAGCCGCTGCGGAAGCCTTCGCGCTTGAGCCCGCAGGAGGCGAGAGCGCAGTTGAAACGGCACGCAGGTCAGGCGTCCGGGTCTTAAGCGGACGTGATGGCGTGGTTCAAGGTCCGCCAGACTCCCATGGCAATGAATACGATATTTGGTTTCGTGAGTAGGCTCCACCGCGTCCTCGACTAGCAAGCATGGTTACGGATGCACGATTCGCGTCGTGATGAAGAGCGCCTGAAGCACATCCTTCTCGACTCCGACAGGTTTCCAAATGGAGATGAGGTGCGTGTTTCCGTCACCCATGACGAAGTCACTCGAAAAGACGTGAGCATGGAAAACCGTCAGAGGGAGATCAAAACGACGACCTTGGGCGTCGAGAAGGTGTTCGCTGAGCTGTGTGGGTGGCGCGGTATGCCATTCACCGTGAACATGGAAGCGGACGTGCTGCACGTCTGGATCGATGGCAGGTTCAAACTCAAGCCGGAAACCTGCGTGGCGCGTTTGATACAGGGATCGGGGCCGCCCGTGGTCGTCAGGTTCAAATTCGGCCAGATAGGAAATCTCATCGCCCGCCTTCACCGTCAATCGCTGGCCGCCGCGGCCTTCGATGCGGGAAACATCGAGCTTTTTGACCTCGGGCTGCTCCAGCAGCTTTGCCAGCATGGATTCGTGATTGCTGCGTGGGGCGGCTTGGATGGCGAATTCGCGCAATAGGCTGCCTGGGGCTTCGATGATCTGTGAGTGCACGACGACACTGCGGATTGGCATGCGACAAGTCTCTTCCACATAAGCCGCCACGAGTTCTAGGTTCGCTCTCGTGTTCTTGACGACGAGTTGTGCAGTCGCGGGAATAAACGTCGCGCTGGAGCCTTTCGGAAAAGTGATCCCGACGTCCTCCAGCAGCTTTTTGGCGGTCTTTTTACTCTCACCGCCAAAAGTGAGGAAATCAGGAGGCACTCGGAAGAATCGCACTTCGAGAGCGTCGGGATCGCCTGCGGGTGATGGCGGCTCGGGAAGAGGATCAGGCAGGCGAGGACGCGGCGGCGTGTGCTGCGCTACGATGTCCGCCCGGATGAAGCTGAGCCATACCCTGCCGTCCTGCCGACCCATCGGCGGTGAATGTGCGGCAAACAGCCTTTGATGCCCGTTTTGCAAAGTGATCCCCGTGACCGTGCGGGCGACATGAAAATCGATGAGCGGCGCTTCACGCTCCTTTTTCGCCTTTGGCACCAAAAAGCGCACCCGACGGCTTTCTATCGGCAGCGCATGCAACTCGTGCACAAGGTTCACCTCAATGTATTGATTGTCAGGCCCGATGGTGCCTTCGAACTCGAACAGTGCACCGGCATGCCGCGTATCCATTTCTGGCCAGATGCCGCCGTTCTTGTCGATGCCGATCTCCGTGAGGATACGATACTCGTCAGCGGACTGTTGTGTGACGCGATCGCCAGGAAGCATCTCGAAGGCGCGGGAGTCGATGAAACGTGCTTTGCCTGCGACGGCTTCGCTTTCCAAGCGGGCAAATAGCTTGTCGTCATCCACCGATGTGCCGTCATCAAGCATCGCAGCGGGTGCCTCGATGGTGTGGAGCATCACGCGGAGGTTCTTCCACAGCCTTTTGTTGAGGTGATGCACTACCACGGCGATGCGCTCGATATTCTGATGCGTATTGACCACATGAAGCCGGTCGCCTTCCAGCCGAACGAAGGAGCCTGGACTCTTCAGCGAGGCCGAATCGAGCCAGGTGAGCAGCGAGTCGTGCTCGCGGCCCGGCAAAGCCGCAGCATAAGCGCCTGAAGGCAAGTGGATGCTGACCGCCGTCATGCCAGCTGGTGGTTTGATCTCCGCAGGCGGCGGCTCAAACAGCGCAAACACACCTTGATGGTCGTAGCACAGCACTTCCGCCGTTAGAAAAGCCGCCAACTGCCGCCCGTCCTCCCACGGTGACGCAGCGACACCCACCAGCTTCGTCTTTCCCGGACTCAACGTGATCCCGGTGACCCACTCCACGTCTCTGACATCCTCCACCGGATACTCCGCCATTGTACCTGTTAGAGGATCACCCACCTTCACCTGCCTGCTAACAGGTGGAGGCACTGGCGCGTGAATAGCGATACTTGCCTCAATGACCGAGTCATCAGGAGCGATGGTGCCTTCGAGCTCGACCCGAGCACCGACCGACCGCTGGTCGATGCCGAACGTGATCGAGTCATCCTTCCCACGTTCCGGTGGTAGCAGAAAGGAATGCTCCAGGGCGCTCCGCTGGTCGATGCGTGTGCCTCCTTTTCCCTCCACGAGCATGACGACCATGCGGCGCACGCCCGAGCCGGGTTCTGCCGCCAGCTTCTTCAAAGCGCCGAGCTGGTGACTCACCTCCGCAGGCATCGAAGCGGGTATCTCCATGATTTCGAGCCGCCAGCGAATCGTCTTCGGCGAGAGCTTGATCAGCGTGGCCACATGCTTCTCGACGAGTTCGAGATTTTCAGGCGTGTTGTGAACGGTCAGTAGTTGTGTAAAGCGGTCGAAGCGTGAGTTGGCACCAGGTGAGAACACCACGCCCACCGCTTCAAGAATCTCCTTGGAGGTATCATCCGGCGGATCAGGCATGGATTGATAGGTGAACGGATCAAAGGCGTCTCCATCCCAAAAGGGCCCCGGGAAATCCGGTGGGAGGAAATACACCCGTGTCTGCATTTCCCCTGACCGTAGCGCTCCGCCAATCAGACAGAGCAGTAGAATGGCTGGCCGTAAAATGTGCATGACGCATGTTTTACCAGCGGTGGTGTCAGCTTGTCTAGATTTGAATCCCCTCCACCTCCCACTAGCGTTTTGATCGAGGACGAGTAGGAGGACGAGTTCGAGGACGTTTCCCTCCTTCCCCATGTCCGACCTCAAGACCTACCTCTCCCAACGCTGCCAGATCATTGATGCGGCGCTCGATCAATGCATTCCGTCTGCCGAGACGCGGCCGGTTTCGCTGCACAAGGCGATGCGCCACAGCGTGTTCGCGGGTGGGAAGCGGCTGAGGCCGATCCTCACGCTCGCGGCTGCGGAAGCTTGTGGTGGGACCATCGAGAAGGCGATGCCGAGTGCTTGTGCGGTCGAATGCTTGCACACCTACTCGCTCATTCACGATGACCTGCCATGCATGGATGATGACGACATGCGCCGAGGTGTGCCCACCTGCCACATCGTTTTTGGTGAGGCCATCGCACTGCTCGCGGGCGATGCGTTGCAGGCGCTGGCCTTTGAACTCACGGCGCAAACACCCGCGACGACTCGTCACACGGCGGCGAGCTTGGTTTCCGAACTCGCACGCACAGCGGGGAGCCTTCATCTCGTGGGTGGACAAGTGGCCGACCTCGAAGGCGAGCAAAAGAAGCTGCCACTCGATGATTTGCGCTTCGTTCACGAGGGTAAAACGGCCGCACTGCTCACGACGAGCATCAAGCTGGGGGCGATGAGCGCCGATGCCACGACTGAGCAGTTGAAAGCTCTGCATGACTTCGGCATGGCCACCGGTCTCGCCTTCCAGATCATCGACGACATCCTCGACGTGACGCAAACCAGCGAGAAGCTCGGCAAAAGTGCCGGCAAGGATGTGGCATCCGAAAAGAGCACCTACCCGGCTCTCCTCGGCCTCGATGCGTCACGAGCGGAGGCGCATCGCCTCACGACGGCGGCGCACGATGCGCTGGCGATCTTTGCCGAGAAAGGCACGCGGCTTCGCGAGTTGGCGGATTATCTGCTGAACCGCGATTATTGAGCTTTCGGAGCCACGGCCAACCGCTAGCATCCGCACCTTTTCCGCATGGCCTCCATTCTCAAATCGCTAAGCCTCATAGCCGATCCCACCCGGGTGCGGCTGCTGCTGCTTCTCGAACGAGAAGAACTCAGCGTAGCGGAGCTGCAGGAGATTTTATCCCTGCCGCAATCCAATATCTCCGCTCAGCTCGCGAAGCTCAAAGGCGCGGGGCTGGTGAGTGATCGCCGCAGCGGGAAGAACCGTCTCTACCATCTCGAAAGCCCGGCCGAGAAGGAGCGTGAAGCCCACGAGCACTTCCTCGCTCTGATAAAGGCTGCGGGTGCAGAGATGCGTGAAGCCACGAAGGACCTCACTGCTCTCGAGATCGCCCTGCGCAAGCGTGCCGAAACAGCCAAAGCCTACTTCGATGCGCTCGCCGGTAAGTTTGGCCGTCACTACATCCCAGGCCGCTCGTGGAAGGCACTTGGCGAGACCTTGCTGAAGCTCATGCCGCCGCTCGTCATCGCGGATCTCGGCGCAGGGGAAGGCACGCTCTCGCAACTGCTCGCTCAGCGAGCCAAAAAAGTCATCGCCGTGGATAACAGCGAAAAGATGGTGGCCTACGGTGCCGAGCTCGCCTTGAAGCATGGCTTCACCAATCTCGAATATCGCCTTGGCGATCTCGAAAAGCCGCCCGTCGAGCCGGAGAGCGTGGACCTCGTTTTCCTCAGCCAGGCATTGCACCACGCTCAGAATCCCCAGGCAGCGCTTCGCGGCGCTTTCGGCATTTTGAAGCCCGGCGGTCGCATCGTGGTGCTCGATCTGCTCCAGCATACCTTTGAGAAGGCCCGCGAGCTTTATGCCGATGTGTGGCTGGGCTTCACGGAAGCGGACCTGCACGCGATGATGTCCGCCGTCGGCTTCCGCTCGATCGAGACCGGCGTCGTTCATCGCGAAACACGCAGTCCGCATTTTCAGACCGTGCTGATCACGGCGGAAAAGTAGGCGTTGCGGCTCACACCCGCACCATGTCCTTGAGGATCTGCCAGTAGAGGTAGAAGCACCCGCGCCACGAGTAACGAAACTCGCTGCTGCCTGCCTTCACGATGAGACCTTCGACGAGGTTGTGATCCACCTGCACGCTCATGTCACGCTGGATGTAGGCATGTAGATACTCCGTGTCCTGCTCGGCGATCTCTTCCGTGGTCACGGCGAGTGCTTGCAGGTAGTCCTCGTGGTCGGCGAGGAGGTCTTCAAAGGAGTCCGCGTCCTCGTAGCGGTTCACGAGATGCTTGGGCGGATGCTTCATCGTCGTGGGAAAGGGATAGTTCGTCGTCGTATAGACCACGCCATTCTTCCCGCGTGTGGTGAGACTCACATAGGAAAAGCCCATCTCACCCTGCCGGGCCAGCGCCACCGAGGCCTGCGCCCGTTTTTCCTCATGATAAAAGAGGCGCATGAAATGCTCGGTCTCGCTCCACATCCAGCCGGTATCGCCCACCTGCACGAATCCCGCATCCTCCGCCTCGCGGGAGAGCTCGCCCAGATCAGGAAAGACATCGCGTGAGGGTGGGAAGCGATGCACGACCTCGCTCTTGATCGGAAAGCGCAGGCGCCGCACGCGGAACATGATCTCCATCCACGGCACGAGAAACCAGCCACCCACAAAGAGCGCCCCGCCCGCGTGCTGCTCATCGGTGATGTAATAGCCAGCGAGGTAAAGCGCCCCCAGCATGGCGATGGCTCCCAACTTCGCGATGTAACGATTCTCCGAGGTGCGGCAGGCAAAGGCAAACACCACGGCGGCGGCCACGAAAAGGATGTGCTGGATCGTCGATGATTCCATGAAGGGTGGCTGTCGGTGAAATTTTCTAGCGCGAGGTTATAAGATGCCGCTTCGCGAATCAATGCTCATTTCAAACGTCATGCCCGCCGTCTTTTCGCGTTTCTTGTTCATCCTCCTCGTCGCCCTCGCGGGCTGGTTTGGCATCTCGCGGCTCGATTTCGATGTGGATCCGCTTTCGCTGCTGCCGCAGAACCTGCCTGGCTTGGAGGGCACTCGCCTGCTACGCGATTTGAAGAGCGATCAACTCATCGTCACGCTGCAAAGCGAGGACGCCGAGCTGCTCGAAGTCGCCGCCGATTCGCTCGCGGAGCATCTCGCGACCAAAAAAGAGCTCGCCGCCTCCGTGCGGCACAAATCACTGCTGCAATCCGATCCCGAGGTCATCGCGGAGGTCATCGCATGGCTCTGGCGCAATGCACCGCCCGAAAAAGTGGCCGCGCTGAGTGCCTCGCTCGCTCCCGACCAACTGCCTGCCCTGCTCGAAAAGTCCCGTGAAGCCACCGCCAACTCGCTCGACCTCCAAAACGCCACGCTCACCGGCTACGATCCCTTTGGCAT
Source organism: Verrucomicrobiaceae bacterium (assembly GCA_040381795.1). Classification (GTDB taxonomy): domain Bacteria; phylum Verrucomicrobiota; class Verrucomicrobiia; order Verrucomicrobiales; family Verrucomicrobiaceae; genus Prosthecobacter. Next base: position 11,936 of record JBEIGR010000060.1, read on the forward strand.
CGCTCGTGGTGCCATGGCGATGCTTTCCTCCGGCGACGACGCGAACATGCCGAGCGATGAGTTCACTTCCGCCGATGGCACGCTACGCCTGCTTTTCATCCAACCGCCCACCGTCGCCCTCGCTGACTACCGCACGGTGAATGCCTGGCTCACGAACCTGCGGCAAGACCTCCGCGAAACCTGGCAAAAGAGCGATGAAGCGCTCGCGAAGGTCCAAATCGGCTTCACTGGCGATCCGGCGTTTCAGGCGGAGATCGCCACCGGCATGGAATCGGACATGCGGCAGTCCATTTCGGCCGTGACCTTCATCGTGGGCTTTCTGTTCTGGCTGCTGCATCGCCGCATCGTGCCGCTCTTTTGGCTGCTGCTGGCCATTCTGTGCGCCAACCTTCTCACGCTCGGCGCAGCGGGTGCCATCTACGGCTCGCTCAATGTGATGAGCATGGGCTTCGCCGCCATTTTGACCGGCCTGATCGAGGATTTCGGCGTCATCGGCCTGCATGCGGCCTCGGAGCATCCGCGTGAATCGTATCGGCAAATTTTGCGTCGCGTGCTGCCAGGTGTCGCGTGGTCTGCGGTGACCATCGCGGCCATTTTTGCCACGCTCGGCCTCAGCCAGCTTCCCGGCGTCGCCCAGCTTGGCCTGCTCGCCGCACTCGGCGTGCTCATTGGCGCAGCGGTGATGCTGCTGGGCTTCCTGCCACTCGGCATGAAACCGTATGTGGTTCACGCTTCAGCGTGCGAAACCTCCGCTCCACGTCTCGGCCTCACCCTGCAAAAAACCTTCACCTGGCTCCTCGCCGCGCTGCTCCTCACCGCCACGGCCGTCATCTTGATCAAAGGCCTTCCTCATGCCGACTTCGGCTCTTCCGTCCTCCGCCCCAAGCACAGCGAAGCCTTTGACACCTCCGAGCAGATCGAGGCCAAAATGATCGCCAGCGATCAAACCGTGCCGCTTCTGATCCACGCCGCGAACGCCGATCAACTCCGCCAAACCCTCGCCGAAGCCTCCAAGCTCCTCACCGGCCTCCCCCACACCCTTCCCACCGCCCTCATTCCCGATTCAAAAAACCAACACTCCAACACTCCAGCCCTCCAATCCCTCGCCGCTAACGAAAAAGCCCTCCAAACCGCCCTCGATACCGCCGGCTTCACCGACACCGCCTTCTCGCTCACACAAAAGGTTCTCGCGAAGTGGTCCTCACCTCGGACGCCTCACATCTCACCTCTTACCGGCCTCATCTCCGGCACCACCGCCCTCGGCTCCTTCTCGCCCCCCAAAGGCATCCACGATCCGCTGCTCGCGAAACTCGAAGCCATCCCCGGCGTGCATCCCGCCGGATGGAACTACCTCCGCATCTCGCTGGAGCCCTTGCTGGAGCGCGAGATCACCCGTGTGTGCCTGCCTACCGCAGGCATCGCCCTCGTGCTCTTCGTGCTCGTTTTTCATGGCAAGCGAGAGCGACTGCATGCCGCCGGCGTGATCATCGCCACGGCCATCGTCCTGCTCGGAGCCATGTCGCTGCTCGATCTGAGCTGGAATCTCATGAGCATCGCCGCCGTGCCGCTGTGCCTCGGCCTTGGGCTCGATTTCACCATCCACATGATGCACACGCTGCGTGAGAAAAGCGCCACAACCGCGCATGCCGCGTCGCTGGGTCGTTCGCTCGCCTATTGTGGCCTCAGCACGGGACTGGCCTTTGGCTCGCTGGCTCTTGGCAGCAACCGCGGACTGATTTCGCTCGGCCTCACCACCATGATCGGCGTGATCACCGTGCTTCTCACGTCGAGCTTTGCACTGCCGTATGTGTGGTTTCGGCGAAACGATACCAAGTGACCCTCCATCGTCCTCGTCCTCCTACTCGAACTCGTCCTCGACTCTTCCGCTCCGCCACCACCCCGAGACGCCTTTCCATTTTTCACGGGTCTCCACGCCTCTTGATCGAGGACGAGTAGGAGGACGAGTTCGAGAACGATTTTCCCCTTCCCACCCCTTGACCATTCCCCGCCGCTCTTGACCTCTTGACGTTCCCCATGTCCGACGCCGCCACCACTCCCATGATGAAGCAATACCTCGCCATCCGGCGGGAGCTTCCGGAGGATGTGCTGCTGTTTTTCCGGCTGGGGGACTTTTATGAGCTGTTCTTCGAGGACGCGAAGGTCGCCTCGCCGATCCTGAATGTGGCGCTGACGAAACGAAACGCGGTGCCGATGTGCGGTGTGCCGCATCATTCGTCGCAGGGTTACATCGCGAAGCTCATCAAGGCCGGCAAACGTGTCGCCATCGCCGAGCAGACGACGGAGCCGACTCCGGGCAAGATCGTGGAGCGCGCCGTGTCGCAGATCCTCAGCGCGGGCACGATCAATGACCTCAATCTGCTCGACTCGAACCGCCCGAACTACCTCGCCGCCGTGTATCGCGATGGGAAGAAGCTTGGCCTCGCCTATGTCGATCACACCACCGGCGAATTTGAAGTCGCCGAGTTCAAGGACACCACCGAGCTTGCCGATGAATTGGAGCGCCTCCAGGCCAGCGAGATCCTCCACAGCGACGATCAGCGCGAGGTGATCGAGGCACTCGGCAGTCCGGCCTGTGCGCAGGCGGTGGAGAGTTACCTGTTTTTGCTCGATCAGGCGCAGCACAGCCTCACGCAGCATTTCAAAGTGCAGTCGCTCGATGGCTTCGGCTGCCAGGGGCTCAGCGCCGCGCTTTGTGCCGCCGGCTGCATCCTGCAATACCTGCAATTCCAGCTCCGCCGCAGTGTCGAGCACATCCAGCGCCTCCGCGTCGGTCAAACCAACGACGTCGTGCTCATCGACGCCGCCAGCCAGAGCCACCTCGAACTCGTCAGCGCCCGCGGCGGCAACGCGCACACCCTTTTGAGCGCCCTCGA
>JBEIGR010000061.1:0-14816 GCA_040381795.1 Verrucomicrobiaceae bacterium
CACGAGGGCTTTGCAGGATGTTCTCCGGTTTGAGGTCCAGATGCAGGAAACCGGCCTCATGGATCGCCGCGAGGCCGTTGAGGCTTTGGCGGACGAGCGTGTCGAAGTCCGCCGCATCAAGCCGACCGAGCTTTTCCAGGTCCGTGCCCTCGATCCACTCCATCACCATCTCCTCCGCATGGCATTCGAGCACTCGAACGACCTGCGGATGCCGGATCGAAACAAGCTCCGCCGCCCCTCCCGGCTTCTTCACCGCCACCATGCCCCCCGTTTCCCGATCCCGCGCACGCCACACCTCGCCCTGCGAGGAGCGAGAGAGGCATTCGAGGAGGTCGTGGGGCATGGGAGGATGCAGGAGCTGTAGGCTATCATGTTGGAAATGGCCTGACAACCGACCACTCCCACTGTCGCAGGCAACTCCCGCTGCTAGACTTCCGGCTCCGACATCGTCACCGGCTAAAGCCGATGATTACTTTACCTGCGCCTCGTTCATCGCAGCCTGCAACCGCTCTTCCAACTCTTCCTCCGGCACTTTCAGGGCCTTTAAGAGGCCGACATAATTTGCGCCGACTTTCTGCGAGCTTGGATGCTCCAGCCCCAGGCTACTCACGAGAATGAACAATGCCCGCCGCATCAGCAACTCGGCTTCGACTGGCCGTTTCGTGGCATATAGCAAATGCGCAAGGTTGTTGAGGCGGATTGCAACTTGGGGGTGGTCCGGTCCAAAGCTGGCTTCAGCAATGTCCAAGGCTCGCCGCATTAGCAGCTCGGCTTCCGCGAGGCGGTTTGTGTCCTGAAGCAACAAAGCTAGGTTACTGAGGCGAAGGCCGACAATGGGATGCTCTGGATCGTAGCTGGCCTTGTCGATATCCAAGGACCTACGTATCAGCGGCTCGGCCTCTGTGTAGCGTTTTGTGTCCTGAAGCATTGAAGCTAGGTTGTTGAGGTAAATGGCGACACTGGGATGTTCCCGTCCGTAGCTAGCTTCAGCAATACCCAGGGCTTGGCGCATCAGCAGCTCGGCCTCTGCCAACCGGTTCGTATCCTTTAGCAATGTTGCAAGGTTGTTTAGGCGAATGGCCACGCTGGGATGGCTTGGCCCAAAGCTTGCCTCGTTGATCTCCAAGGACCGCCTCATCAGTGGTTCGGCTTCCGCTAATCGATTCGTAGCTTGTAGCAACTGCCCGAGGTCGTTCAGCGCCGTAGCGGCTTGCGGCTGATCGGAACCGTATGCTCTCTCAGCCCAATCCAGAGCCTTCCGAAGGTAAGTTTCGGCCTCTGAGTAACGGCTAGCGTGCTGGTAGAGGCGTGCCAGTTCATAAATCCAGTCTAGGACATGCGGTAACAGGTCTGCTGGAGGAGGGGAGCCGACTTCATGGAGGCGGCGTTCAAGTTCGCTGATGCGAAAAGCTTTTTCCTCGTAAGGAAGAGCGTCCACCATTTCAAAGCCTGCGAAGGTTTCGGCCTTTAAGTCATCGAGCGATACCGCCTCGGGCAGGAACTCGAACTGATGGCTGCGGTAGCGCCAGAAGTCGGGGGCGTGGCGGTGGAGGAGGGTGATGGCGTATTCGGCGAGCCAGAAGACGACAGGGCAGCGGAAGTGCTCCCAGAGCTCGCGGGAGCCATTAAGAGTGCGGAGGGCGGGTTGAGAGTCACTGCCGAAGGGGACGCTGGCCTCGATGTCGAGGACAAAGATGGCGGCGGGTGTCTCGCTGCCGATCTGGGTGGCGGCGGTGGTGTAGATGCCGTCCACCCCGGCGGGGAGGCGAATGATGGCAATGCCGGGGACCTCGGCGGAGAAGCGTTCGATCAGAGAATCGCGCAGTTTGCGATCATCACAGACGGCAAAACTGAGGGAGAAACTGCCGTTGGAGATCTGCAACATGCGGATGAAGGCGGCGAGGTCAGCAGCCTGACGCTCAGCGTCGTTTCCGCAGTCCTTGGCAGTGGCGCTGTGCGCAGCACTCATGACTCGGCGGCAGGGTCAGGCTCGGGAGCCTTCAGGGTGTCGATAGCAGGATTGACACCGTACCACTCCTCATCGTTGCGGTAGAGGAGTATGGCGCGGCTGTCGAGTAGCTCTCGGAAGGGTTTTTCATTTTCTTCCGTGCGGACAATCTGGCCGCTGCGGCGGGCCTCCTCAATGAGGGGCCAGTGATCGGCGCGGAGTTGGCGGCGGTAGGTGCGCATGAGTTCGAAGCGGCAGCGCTTCAAGCCCTGGCTGCTGATGGGCAGGCCGTCGGTGACGATGGCTTCGCGGATGAAGCTCATCAGCTCCGTCGGCTGACCGCCAGTCAGCTTAATGAGGTCGTCGCGCACTTTGCCGGACTGGAAAAGGTCCTCCTCGCTGGCACCAACGCTGGTGAGGCGGGTGGAGATCATCTCGCGGAATTTCTTGATGCCGGGATGATGCACTTTGCACTCAGGCGGTGGTGTCTCGATCTTGGTCATCGGCACGACGGGCAAATGGCCGCTGTAGCGCAGCTTGATGCTGGCATTGTGGTGGGAGTAGGCCAGCTCGATGGGCAGGGTGTAGATGACGTGGCAGAGGAAGCCGGTGAGCTGCGCGGCGCGGTGGATGAAAAGCTTTTCGGTGGTGAGACAACCGGCCTTTTCGTCCATGCGGGTGATCATCTTGTCGAGGTCATCCACGATGACGACGAGACCGCAAAACTGCTCCTTGGGTAACTTCGAGATGGCATCACCGATGACCTCATTGGCGGCGGTCATCCAGTTGCCTGTGTCTGGCTCCAATGCCTCGCGGAGACGGCGGCGTGCCTCGGGGCTGCCGCGCAGAGTGGTGGAGAGCTTTGCCATGCCGACCTCGACGTCCATTCCGTCGAAATCGACCTCAGTGAGGGCGAGTTCTTTGAGGCGCTGCCAACGGTCTTTGAAATAGCCGGGTGCGAGGGTGATGCTGAGCGTGTCACGGAACTGGGCAGCGACCTGCCGGACGATGGCGATAAGCACCTCGGGAAAGTCGATGTCATTAGTGTCGAGTTCTTTTTCCGCCTGGACCTGGACGACGAAGAATTTTTTGCCGTCAGGGCCGGGCTTTTCGAGGCTCTGGCGAAGCTGCCAAAGCTCGGTGCTCTTGCCACAGCCGCGATGCCCGGAGAGGACCTGGCAGGAGGGACCGTTGGCGAGGAGGATTTTCTGCTTCAGAACTCCCACAGTGCCACTGTGACCGCGTACATCATCAAGATCGACGTAGAGATTCTGCTGGCCTTTGTGCAGCGGGGCGGGGTCGAAGGCGTTGTATATGCGTTTGAGGGAGTCGCTCATGCGGGAGAGGGGCTGGCAGTGGGAGATACGGCATGAACCATTTCCATGAAACTGTTATCTTCAAGACGACTTGCCGCAACTTTTGGATGCGATGAGCGATGAGCAGGGGGCAACGAATGGTGAGGGGGAGTGGATGCGCTGAGGCTCTGCGTGGCGGAAGCGGAGGATTTTTGAGCTTGGGCGAACAATTGAGCGGTCGCGGGCGTTTGAGGCAGCCACCCATGAAACATTCTCTCGCTCTCTTTTTCGCCGTTTGCCTCGCTGCTCCTCTCCACGCGGAGGATTGGATGCCGGAGGCGGGCTTCACCTCGCTCTTCAATGGCAAGGACCTTTCCGGCTGGTGCTTCCGGCAGAAGACGAAGAAAGATGATCCGAATCCCGGAGCCATCCTCGACAAGCACGATGGCAAAACGGAGGCCGCCGATGCGGGGCGCTACATCGTGAAGGATGGCGTGATCGCGGTGACCTTCCCGACGGAGGCGGACAAGCTGACGGGGCAGATTTACACGGTGGCGGAGTTTCCGAAGAACTTCGTGCTGAAGCTGGAATTCCGCGCCTCGGTGAATGCGGACAGCGGCATCTTCATCCGCAAGCCGCAGCTCCAGTGCCGTGATTACCTGGTGGCGGGTCCTTACACCAAGCTGAAGCAATACAAGGCGCAGGAGTGGAACCAGATCGAGGTGACGGTGAAGGACAACGTGGCGGTCTGCACCTGCAACGGCGAGGTGCTGGATGCGGCGCTGGCTCTGCCCGCCACCGGCCCCATCGGCCTGGAAGGGGATCGCGGTGTGATGGAATACCGTCACATCCAGCTCAAGGAGCTGCCTTGAGCAGCTGGGGCGTGATTTGAGCAAATCTCGCTCAATTTGGTGAATCGCCAGGGCACGGGATCTGCGTATGTTTCAGCACCATGAGCACCGCGATCCCCCACGTTTATGATTCTCCCGTCTTCCGCATGGCCTGCCAGCAATTCGATCTGGTGGCCGATCTTCTCGATATTCCGGACTCGGCGCGTGACCGGCTAAAGTTTCCCAAGCGCAGCCTGACGGTGGCGATGCCGGTGAGGCGTGATGACGGCAGCGTGACGACCTTCATGGGCTACCGCGTGCAGCATCATCTCACGCTGGGGCCGACCAAAGGTGGCATTCGTTTTCATCCCGATGTGACGCTGGGTGAGGTGGCGGCGCTGGCGATGTGGATGAGCTGGAAGTGTGCTCTGACGGGCCTGCCCTACGGCGGGGCGAAGGGCGGCGTGTGTGTGAATCCGCGTGAGCTTTCTACCACGGAGCTGGAGCGGCTCACCCGCCGCTACACGCAGGAGCTGATCCCTTTCATCGGCCCGCAGATCGATATTCCTGCGCCGGACATGGGCACGAACGAGCAGACGATGGCGTGGATCATGGATACCTACTCGCTGCAAAGCGGCCACTGCGTGCCGGCGGTGGTCACGGGCAAGCCAGTGGGCCTCGGTGGCTCGTTGGGGCGTCGCGAGGCGACGGGGCGTGGTGTGGCGTATCTCGTTTCACGAGCGATGGATACGCTCGGCATTGCCGCGAGTGGCGCGACGGCGGTGGTGCAAGGCTATGGCAACGTAGGCAGCATCGCGGCGAGCACGATGGCCCGGCAAGGCATCAAGATCCTCGCGGTGAGCGATGCTTATGGTGGCCTCTACAACGCAAAGGGTATCGATCTTCAAAAGCTGGACGAGCATGTGGCGAAGACACGCAGCGTGGCGGGTTTCGATGGAGCCGAAGCGATCACCAACGAGCAGCTTTTGCTGATTCCGTGTGATGTGCTGGTGCCTGCGGCACTCGAACGACAGATCACGGCGGAGAACGCGGCGAAGATCCAATGCCGCATCCTCGCCGAAGGTGCTAACGGACCCACGACGCCGGAGGCGGATGCGATCATTGCCCAACGTCCGGAGATTTTTCTCATTCCGGACATTCTCTGCAATGCCGGTGGCGTGGTGGTGAGCTACTTTGAATGGGTGCAGGACCTCCAGAGCTTCTTCTGGGATGAGGGCGAGGTAATGAATAAGCTCTACCGCATCCTGGAGCAGTCCTTCGTGCAGACGGTGAACTTTGCCAAAAAGCGCGGCGTGAGCATGCGCCTCGCGGCGCTGAGCCTGGGCATCCAGCGGGTGCATGAGGCGAAGCAGATGCGCGGCCTTTTCCCGTGAGGTGATCAACCTTCCATGATGTAGCTGGCGGCCAGTTTCTGGAAGCGGTCGATCTCATGGGAGGTTTTCGCCTTATCCCAGCCAAGCTCCGAAGCAAGCAGATGTCCCACGCGAGGTGCGGCGGACATGCTGGCCTGCGCATTGAGCAGCAGGCTGCGGCTGCGTCTGGCGAGCACATCGCCCACGGTGCGTGCCATTTCGTGGCGAGCATGGAAAATGACCTCGGCGCAGGTGAGATCGAGCCTGGGATGCACTTTGCCGCTCCACTCGGGTTCGCGTTTCATGAGTTCACGGATCTCCGCCGCATCGCTGCCATACACGGCAAGCGGATCAGTGGCTGGAAGAAGGGTGTCGGAACCATGAATGCGAAGTTCATGCGTCATGCATCGCTTGGCGCCGATGCCGCCGATCAACTCCGCGTGATCGATCACATCCTCGGCCATGCGGCGGTAGGTCGTCCATTTGCCGCCGGTGATGGTGATGAGGCCGGAATCGGAGACGAGAATGGTGTGATCCCGCGACAATGCGGCGGTGCTTCCTGCTTCCTTAGAGGCCACGAGCGGTCGCAGGCCCGCGAACATGCTCAGCACGTCACACGGCCTCGGATCACGCGTGAGATAGCGTGCGGCATGCGTCATGAGGAACTCGATTTCATCCGGCAATGGGCGTGGTTCAAGCGAAGCATGATGCACCGGCGTATCGGTGGTGCCGATGATGACGCGTCCATGCCACGGAACGGCAAATAGCACGCGTCCATCATCGGTCTTTGGAATCATGATGGCGGAATCCGATGGCATGAACTCGCGTGGAAGCACGAGATGCATGCCCTGACTGGGCGAGACGATGTTGGCCGCTTGAGCTTCGTCCATGCGCCGCACGTCATCGACGAAAACACCGGTGGCATTGATGACACAGCGAGCGCGGATTTCATACTGAGCGCCGCTTTCCGCACACTCGGCGAGGATGCCTGTGATGTGACTTTTTCCCTTCATCAACCCTGAGCAGCGTGTGTGATTGAGCAAGACGCCGCCATGATTCACGGCGGTGCGGGCGAGATGAATGGCGAGACGCGCATCATCAAACTGGCCATCATGATACACGATGCCGCCATCGAGTCCCTGTGTCTCCAAAGTGGGCAGACTCTCGATGATCTCCTCACGCGTGAGATACCGCGAAGGCTGCAAGCCGAGCTGGCCTGCGAGCGCATCATACATTTTCAAACCGATGCCGTAGAAGGGGCCTTCCCACCAATGATAGCTCGGGATGATGAAGGGCAGGCTATGCACGAGATGCGGCGCATTGCGCACGAGCAGGCCACGCTCACGCAACGCCTCAAGCACGAGGGAGACATTGCCTTGCTTTAAATAACGCACGCCGCCGTGGACGAGCTTCGTGCTGCGGCTGGAGGTGCCTTTGGCAAAATCCGATTGCTCCACAAGCACCACGGAGTGGCCACGGGAAGCGGCATCCACCGCCGCGCCGAGGCCGGTGGCTCCGCCGCCGATAATGGCTACGTCAAAAGGGCCGTTTTGGGCTTTTAGCCGAGAAAAGAGGGTTTCGCGGATCATTTCAGGTGAGTTTAGGCAGGTTTGAGCCAGTCTGTCACCGTTCAAAACGAGGTGGTGTCGGTTCGGAAACTCTCCTTGACGCTCTTTCAGGGGGTTTTAATCTCTAGGTGCCTGAATTCCGTATGTGGCTTGGCTTTTTGTGATTCTTAAAAAAACTGTAAAAAGCTGTCACCCCAACGCCTTTCAGATATGCGACTTTCCGTCACCCTTTTTTATCATTCCCAATTTATCTCCCAATGTTCGGCAAACTTTTTGGATTCGTAGCTAACGACATCGGCATCGATCTCGGCACAGCAAACACTCTCGTCTATGTAAAAGACCACGGCATCGTCCTTCGCGAACCTTCTGTTGTGGCGGTGAAAACCGGCACCAACGAAGTGGTGGCGGTCGGTGATGATGCCAAACGTATGCTTGGCCGCACTCCTGGCGGCATCACCGCTATCCGTCCGCTGAAAGATGGCGTCATCGCGGACTTCCGCGTCACGGAAGCCATGCTGCGTCATTTCATCCGCAAGGTTCAGGGTGGACGTCGTCCCATGCGTGGGCCGCGTGTCGTCGTCGCCGTGCCATCCGGCATCACGGAAGTGGAAAAGCGTGCGGTCAAAGAAAGCGCGGAGCAGGCAGGTGCTCGCGAAGTGTATCTGATTGAGGAACCGATGGCTGCGGCGATCGGCGTGGGGCTTCCAGTCCAGGAAGCAGCAGGTAATATGATCGTCGATATCGGTGGCGGCACGACTGAGGTGGCCATCATCTCACTCTCCGGTATTGTCTACAGTCGCAGCGTTCGCGTGGCAGGTGATGAGCTTGATGAAGCCATCATTAATTACATGAAGCGTGCCTACAATCTCATGATTGGTGAGCGCACCGCAGAAGAAATCAAGCTGCGCATTGGTTCTGCTTTCCCATTGGGCAAAGAGACTACGATGGAAGTGAAAGGCCGCGATATGGTGGCCGGCCTGCCGAAGACGATCACGATCACCAGCCAAGAAGTGCGTGAAGCGATGCTCGAGCCGCTCAATGCGATCATCGATGCAGTGCGCACGACCTTGGAACGCTGCCCGCCGGAACTTTCTGCCGACCTCGTGGACCGTGGCATCATGCTCGCCGGTGGCGGCGCCTTGCTGCGCGGCCTTGATAAACTGCTTCAGGAAGAAACAGCGCTGCCGGTGCATGTGGCGGAAGATCCGCTCAGTGCCGTGGGCGAGGGCGCTGGTCGCGTGCTCAATGAACTGGAGTTCCTCCGCAAGGTCAGCACAACGGAAGTTTAATCCGCAGGCCGCGTGACGCGGCGGCTGTCATCGCACCGCGAGGGCAAAGCTGAAGCGTTGCGCCAATTCCAACCAGGCCATGAAGAAACTCAACCTCATCGCGCTCCTGATCTTCCTCGCAGGGTTGGTGTCCATCTTTACGCTGGACACGCCCACGACGCGTGAGATTCAGGGAAAGGTGCTGGGCCTTTTCTCTCCCTTCATTCATTCGAGTGCGGCCATCGAGCAAGCGGCCTCGAATGTCATGGCTCCACCGCTCGATCCGAAAGCGGTCAAACGTGACAATGATGACCTACGCGTGCAGGTGGAGCGGTTGCGCATCATCCAGCAGAAGTATAACCAGATTATCGAGGAGAACTCCAAGCTGCGCCAACTCATCGAGTTTAAGCAATCCTCGCCCTTCAAGATGACGGCGGCCAAGGTGATTCGCCGTAATGCGAGCACTTGGTGGAATAGCCTCATCATCGACAAAGGCTCACTCGATGGCATTGGCACCGATAGCCCCGTGATCACTTCCGTGGGGCTTGTGGGAAAGACATCCACGCTGGCACCACACATGGCGAAGGTGATTCTGCTCACCGATGAGCTCTGCCGTGTCTCCGCACGCATCGAGAGCACCCTCGAGCAGGGAATTCTCTCGGGTGAACGTGCCGCACTCGACATCAAGCCGGACCTACGTCTTCGCTTTCTCAGTTTGAACGCTGTCATCAATGCCGGTGCCAGTGTGTACTCGACGGGCGAAGGTGGCGTCTTCCCCAAAGATCTTCTGCTTGGCCGTGTGAAGCGTTTTGAGAACAAGGAGATCACGGGTGAGTCCATCATCGAGCCGGCGGTGGATTTCTCCACCATCGAGCATGTCTTCGTCATTGAAATGCAAAGCGTGGTCACTCCCGAAGTGCCCGCAGCGATTCCGGTCAACACCATCAAGCCCTAAGCCGCCATGCTGTTTCACCCGATCGTCTTCGTCCTGCTGCTACTGAGCTTTCTAGTTCAGGAGTTCATCCCCGGATTGGAGATCGCTCAGTTCGCCACGCTTTTCCTGCCCGCGGTGTTTTTCTTCGCTGCATCCGTGGCAGTTCCTTTTCCCGTGATGCTAGGCCTCGCCTTCTGCACGGGTTTCCTCTGGGATGCACGGCATCTGCCTGGCGTGAGCGAGGCGATGAGTGGCGGATTGGATGTCTTCGGTGAGGATAGCGGCGCGGAGTTCTCCGCCTCGATGGCGCTGCCGTTCGGGCTATCTATCGCCATCTTCGGCATGCTCGGAACCTTGATGCAGGGCATTCGTCCTTTGTTTAAACGCGGACGCCTAGAACTGCCTGTGCTCATGATAGGTGCGGTGACTTTTTCGTGGCTGCTCTTGCAATACATCGTCATGACCTTTCTACGCGGCAGCTTGGAGTTCCAACCCATGGTTTGGACAAAGATGGTCACCGATACCATGCTCGCGATGCTCGCCGCACCGCTCATTTTTCTGCTCCTCTATTCGCTCGCCCGCCTGTCGAGCTATGAGATCAAATACGAAGGCTTGAGGTATCGTTTCGATGGTCGTTAAATACCAATTCCGCCTCTACATCTTTGCGCTCGCCGTGCTCGGCGGGTTTGCGTTGCTATCGTATCGTCTGTGGTCGCTCCAGATCATGAAGAAGGAGGAGTTTGCGAAAATGATTCCGGGTGCCAAAGAGGAACGCGCCCGCATTCCTGGTCCACGCGGTGAGATCAAGGACCGCAATGGCATCACGCTGGCCGCAAACAAGGCCACCTTTGAGGTGCGAGTGAATCTCTCGGAGGTGGTGGATGAATACAAACGCCTCAATAGCGGAACGACGCCCAAGCGCGTCTTCATGAAGCCCGATAGCAACAAGATCACTCGCGAGGTGCAGGAGACGGACATCGTCACCATCTTTGGCGAGATCATCGAGCCGCATCTCCAGCGTCTCGGCGTGGAGCGAAAATATGCCACTGAGGTGGATCGCGAGGCGGAGAGTGAAGGGATGCGCATTCATTACCGCACTTTCGGTGCCGCCGTGCCCTGGGTGTATCGGGATAATCTCACTTTCGCGGAGTTCAGCCAGATCGCGGAACATAATCTCGGCTTGCCAGGCGTCAGCGTGGATGAGCGTGCCTCGCGTGTGTATCCGAAGGGTTCGCTCGCCTGTCATATTCTCGGTTATGTGAGCCTTCCTGATGACCAGCGGTCCTCGGCAGAAGATCGCAAAGGCTGGAACTACTTCGTGCCGGATGAATACGGCGTCGCGGGCGTGGAAAAGAGCTTTGATGATCATCTTCGCGGCAAGCCCGGCGTGCGCACCATGCAAAAAGACCGCCGAGGCCGTATGGTTGGTGAAAAGAGCTACGAACCGCCTCACAAAGGCAATGACGTCTATTTAACGCTCGATGCTCGCATGCAGGTGGTGGCTGAAAAAGCTCTTCGCGATGCCAAAGTGGGCCGCGGAGCTGTGGCGCTCATCGAAGTGAGTAGCGGTGAGGTCTTCGCCCTCGCTTCCTTGCCCTCCTACGATCCCAATAAATTCATCCCCAGCATCAGTCAGGCTGATTGGGATGCGCTTAACGAAAATAAAACCAATCCGCTGATGAATCGTGCCGTGCGCGGTTTCACGCCTGGCTCCACCTTTAAGATCCCGATCTCCTTTGCTGGCTGCCTCGCGGGTATCCAGATGAATGCCTACAACTGCTCCGGCTCCGTCACCTACGGCACGAACAGCATGCAGTGCTGGATCCAGCGTCAGGGCGGGGGTTCCCACGGCACGCTGCACCTCAGCGATGCCATCATGAAGTCCTGCAACTGCTTCTTCTACAAATACGGCAATGACGCCAAGATAAGTCGCATCACTGAGATCGGTCGTATGCTTGGCGTGGGAGAAAAGACCGGCATCGAGCTCGATGATGAAAGTGGCGGCATCTTGCCGAATCCCGAATGGCTGCGTGCCAATAGCCCAAACGAGCGCTGGAGCGACGGTTATACCGCGAACGTCTCCATCGGGCAGGGGAGTGTGCTCGCCACACCACTGCAAATGGCCTCCGTCACCGCCACCGTCGCCAATGGCGGTAAATCGTGGAAGCCGCATCTTTTGAAGCGTGTCATGGATGGTGACAAAGCCGTTCTCGAAAATCAGCCCAGCATCCGCGCCGATCTATCCACCAAAGTGAAGCCCGTCGAGATCGAGGTGATTCGCAAAGGCATGTGGAAGGTGGTGAATGATCCGGGCGGCACCGGCAAATCTGCTCGCATTCCCGGCATCGAAGTCGCCGGAAAGACTGGCACGGCTCAGAACTGGCGTCGCGATGAGCGAAACGTGAAGGTCGATGACAACCACACTTGGTTCATCAGTTTTGCGCCCTATGAAAACCCACGTTTTGCCTGTGCGGTGCTCGTTCAAAATGGCAAATCCGGTGGTGGCTGTGCCGCGCCGGTGGCTCGTCGTGTGCTGGAGCAGTGCCTCGCTCTCGATAACGGCAGCTTCCAGCTCGCCGTTGATCCCATGCCGCCTGCGGAAGGCCATTTCCGTCATATTTCCTCAGTCGAATACGCCGATGCAGCGGTGCCAGTGGCACCGGGTACGGATGACGACGGCGATACAGGCGTGGGTGCGCCCGTTCGCGAGGCGAGCGATGAACCGTACCCGCGCAAAAGCGCCCGGCCGAACATCAACCGCCAATCCGGCTCCTCAAGATCCGGTGCCGCTACCTCCAGCACGAATGTTCCGAAAGCCGTTCCAGTGAGCAGGCCAGGGATTTTCAGCCGGGGAGGCGCATCTCAACCTCAACCCGCTCCTTCCGGGGGCGGCCTCTTCCGCAGGCTCTTCAATCGTTGAAGATCACCCGCTCCTTTCTTCCAACAGCCCTCCCTCTAACCAACCATGGCCCTTACTTTCATTCAGCGCATCCGCGAGCTATTCACCGGCAAAAAAGACATCAAGACCGGCGTCCGCCTCGTCATTAACTGCGAAAAACTCGAGAACCGCGTCGCCTTGCTCGACTCCGGCGTCGTCGAGGAATACAACATCGAACGCGTCGGCACCTCCAGCATCATCAACAGCGTGTTTAAAGGTCGCATCCGCAATATCGAGCAGGGCCTCAAGGCGATGTTCATTGATATCGGTCTCGATAAAAATGCCTTCCTTCACTTCTGGGACGCCATCCCCGCCGCTCTCGAAGGCATGGAGGAAGTGAATCGCCGCGGTGCGAAAAAGAAAAAGCGCATCGACAGCAAGGACATCCCCAGCCTTTACCCCATCGGCTCTGAGATCATGGTGCAGGTCACCAAAGGCCCCGTCGGCAACAAAGGCCCGCGAGTCACCACCAATATCTCGCTAGCAGGCCGTTTGCTCGTTTTGATGCCGCTAAACGATACATGTGGCATCTCGCGGAAGATTGAAGATCCGAAGGAGCGTGCTCGCCTGCGTAAAATCCTCGAAGACATCGACCTCCCCGAAGGCATGGGCGTCATCCTGCGCACCGAGGCCATGGGCAAACGCGCCCGCCACATCATCCGTGACCTGAACATCCTCATCGAGCAATGGAATGACACCGTCGCCGTGCGTGACAACCAGCCTGCGCCGGTTTGCTGCCTTCAGGAGCCTGATCTCATCGAGCGTACCGTGCGTGACTTCCTCACCGAAGACATCGACGAGGTTGCCTGCGATGATCCCGCCACTGTCGAGCGCATGCAAAAGCTCGCCGTGCAGATCTCCAAGCGGGCGAAACGCCGCATCAACCTTTACCAAGGCCAGACTGCTCTCTTCGAGAACTACGGCATTCAGAAGCAGATCGACAACGCCTTCTACCGCCAGGTGTGGCTCCCATGCGGCGGCTACATCGTTATCGATCAAACGGAAGCCCTCGTTGCCATCGATGTGAACACCGGCCGCAACAAAGGCCAGAAGGATCAGGACAAGTTGCTCACCGAAACGAACCTCGAAGCCGCTGCCGAAGTGGCTCGCCAGCTTCGCCTTCGCAACATGGGCGGCCTCATCGTCGTCGATTTCATCGACATGAAGCACCGCAAGGACCAGCAGGCCGTTTACAAAGCCATGCTGCAGCATCTGAAGCGTGACAAAGCCAAGACGCAGGTCACCCAGATCAGCCCTTTCGGCCTCATGGAAATGACCCGCCAGCGCCTCAACGAATCGCTCGGCACCACGCTTTACGAACCCTGCCCGTATTGCAAAGGCCACGGCCAGGTCAAAACGCCCATCACCATGTCCGTCGAACTTCAGCGCCGCCTCAGCGCCGTGCTCGGTCGCATGCCGGAGACTGACCGCGGCATCCTTGTCGTCGTGCATCCCGATGTCATGCAACGTCTCAAGACAGAGGACGGCGAGCACCTCGTGGCTCTGGAGCGCAAATACGGCGCTCGCCTCACTTTCCGCACGGATCCCTCCTTCCATCGCGAGCACTTCACCCTCGCGAACGCCCAGAACGGCGAGGAGATCAAGAACTGAGGATTCAGCGACTTGTCGGTGGCTCACTTCTTCAGCTTTTCTGCGATGATGCCGAAGAGGTCAGGCCACTGCATGTGCCCGTAGTCGTTGTTGTAGTTGATCTCGTGCTCGATGCCTCTGGCTTTGAGCTTCTCCGCAATGCCCGCTCCGTAGTTTCCGCTATGCGGCGGGTCTTTGTAGGGCTGACCAAGGTTCGGCGGTTTGTCGTAGAAAAGCAGAACAGGCGGGTCATCTGCGCTCGCCAGCGCATGGGGCGAGAATTTCTCGATCCAAGGAAGGAGCGATTCACGCTTCGCGATAAATCCATCCATGCTCGGCAGGCCGAAGGCATGGTTGCCATAGGCATTGTTGGGAATCCACGCCTGCATCTGCGCTGGATCGAGAGTGGTCTGCGGCACAAGGGCCATCACGCAGCGCAGCCGTGTGGACTCGCGGGACACCGGGTCCGTGCTTTTCAGTTCCGCCATGTTCGGTGAGAAGGCCAGCCAAAGCGCCGTGAAGCCGCCTGCCGAGCCGCCGGAGCCACCGGTACGTTCATTGTCGATGCGCCACTCGCCCGCCTTGCTCCGCACAAACTGCAAGGCCCTCGCTGCATCATCGAGACAGGCTTTCACCGGTGGATCGATCTTCGCCGCCGTTGCATCTTGAATCAGTCAATAATTGATCGAGGCTACTGAACTGCCGTTTTCGAGGCACTTGGCGAGGAAATCTGGATTTGCTTAGTCGCTCGTCATCCACCCGCAGCCATGGATGAAGAACAGCAGCGGCGTTTTCGCCTGTGCTTCGGGCCTCGCAAAGCCTTCATCGCCTCCGTGGCGGACTGGTGGGATAACTGCGCACGCTGGCATCGCCATGGCGGCAGCCGCTTTTTGTGAATTCCTACTACCGCGAGCTCATGATCGTATCGGATGAAACCATCGCGCTCATCCGGCGCAGGCCGAGCCTCTACGCCGCCATGTCTCCGCTGGAGTTTTTTGCTGAGCTTTATGCCTTCTACTTTGATCCGAGTGCCAAAGGCAAGTCGATCATCCCCAAGAATGCTCTCCAATGG